>CAILQO010000172.1 GCA_903836285.1 uncultured Chloroflexota bacterium | reverse complement strand
GCTTGGGCAGCGCGAGCCGCCTCTGCGGCTTGGGCAGCGCGAGCCGCCTCTGCGGCTTGCGCGGCACGGGCTACCTCTGCCTGGCGGGCGGCCTCCGCCTCGGCTTGGGCCACCGCCTGCGAGTCGTCGTGTGCCTCGGACTCCGCTTCCTCGTGCGCCGGCTCCTCGTGCGCCGCAGCCTCGGCCGTGGCGTGCTCCGCGGCCAGAGCGGCTGCGCGTGCCGCCTCGGCAGCCAATCGGTCGGCCTCGGCCTTCGCCGCGGCGTCGCGGGCGGCTTGGGCCGCCGCCTCCACGCGGGCCGCCTCGGCGATCGCAGCTGCCCGGCGCGACGCCTCCTGCTCGGCCGCGACACGCGCAGACTCGGCACGAGCGGCCTCGGCAACGCGCGCCGCCTCGACTGCCGCTTGCTCGGCCGCCGCACGCTCCCGCGTCAGGCGCTCGATTTCCGGGTCTGGCGTTGCCGGGCGGGGTGCCGGACGCGACGCCGTGATCGACTGCAACGTCCCGGTCAGCGACGCGAGCGACCCTTCGGTTGCCGACGGTGCTGCACCCGCCGCCCGAGGCAGCAAGCCGGTCAGGCTCCCACGCAGCGACTGGATCTGGCTGTTCAGGAAGTTGTCGATCATGCCCTGGATGTGGCCGACACGCTCCTCCAGGGTGCGCGCCTCCTCCTCCAACTCGGCCTTGCGGGTCTGCGCCCGCGAGATCATCATCTCAACGGAGGTCGCCGCCTCGGCACGGAACCGCTCGATCTCGGCCACGGCGGTTGCACGCTGCTCCGCAAGCTCCGCGTCGAGGTGCGTGCGGCGCTCGTGGTGCTCGGTTTCGAGTGCCGCCGCCTTCCGATGGAGCTCCTCGTCCTGGATGCGCAGGCGCACCGCCAATTCGGTCTCCTGCTCGGTCCGGCGACGGGTGAACTCCTCCTCCTCGTGTTGACGTCGCCGTTGCAGGTCCGAGATCTCCTCCAGCAGGCGCGCCCGGTCAGCCTGCAGGCGCCGCATATAGGCGTCCGCGTCTTTCTCGACGTCGCTGCGGATGTCGGCGGCGCTTCGTAGCGCGTACGAGATCTCGTCGCGGATCGCACGCTCCATGCGATCGTAGAGTTCGAGCCGGCGGCGCGCCCACTCGTGCGTGATCTGCAACTCCTCTTTCGAGGCGTCGGAGCCGCTTGGGGCCGGGTTTTCGAGATCGGGTTGCGTCATCGTGTTCGCCTCTTCCCACCGGACGCCAGTCGGCAGCCCGGCACACGTCCTTGCGTCCCATCGCCAAGCGTGGCGAAATCGCCCGCAGCGCTGGATTCACCCCCCGCAAGGCCCCGCCGCAAGGTGCGGGACCCTTCACATGTCATTTCCATTATGGTGCCGATCCGCCTCCCCCGAGCACCACGCGCACCCCATTGATCACCTGGCCCTCACCGACCATCACCTGCAACGGCGCACCATCCATTCCGGGCGAGGATGCGACGATCGAGTACGTCCCGCCCCGAACCTCGGCGACTCGCCAGCGGCCATCGGCGTCGGATTGCGTCTCCAGCGTGCCCGACGGGCCGGATACCACTAGGCGCGCATCCGCGACCGGCGCTCCGCCGTCCCGCAGGACCACGACGCCGCCGAAACCACTCCGTCCCGCGACAGCACCGCCCATCGGCGTCGCCGCCCTTGGCGCCTCGGGTGCGACCGTCGGGATTGCGAGTGCCTCGACGTCAATCGTCTCCCCGGACTCCTCGACCTCCATCGCCTGTGCAGGGCTGTCGTCCGTGACGTCGTACTCCTCGGACGGCGGCGCGAAGATGAGCGATGCGACGATCACCAGGATTGCCGACGCAACCAGGACGCGAACCCACGCTGCTGGCCCGGCCCCGTTCGTCGACCGGGGCCGGGGCATCGCCGGCTCGTCCGGGGGTGCAACGTCATCCGCGAACCCGGCGCCGACAGCCTCCACCTCGACAACCCCGGCACCCTCCACAAGGCGCCGAAGCGCCTCCGGCGTCGACGCAATGCCCACCCCCGGGGTCGCGGGTGGGATCGCGCCACGGTCGAGATACGCAACAAGCCGGGCGCCCCCGACCTGGCCGACAAGCGTTCGAGCCGCGTCAACGCGGTCATCCACCACGACGATCACGTCAGGACGAACCCTCGCAATCGTGGTCGACAGACCTTCGGTGTCGAAGTGCACGATCGGGTCGTGGCCCCACGACTCCAGGTCACCGGCCACATCGGCGACTGCGTCGAGGTCGCTGCCGACGACCATCACAAGCGGATCGGACGTGCCTGTACCGTCGACCACGCCGATTCCCGGTTGCAGCGTCACCACGCTCACCGTACCCCCATCTGGATGGGGCTGGCCCGTCCTGACTGTACAGCAACGGCTAGCATGTAATAGGCGTCCTGCGTTCGTCGCTTTCGCTTCTGGACAGGATACCTATTCACTGCAGGGTCGGTGCGCAGCTCCGCCAGTTGCCGTGCATCGCATACCCACCATCAGTGCTATCGTCAACTTTTTATCAATATCTCGTCAAGCAATTTCAGGTCCGGTACGCTCATAGGCATGGTCACCCTGACCGACTTGGCGCCACCCGCACGGGCGGCTCCGGGCCCCGTGGATTCGCCCGAGCGGCGTCGTGCCCGGTCCGTTGCTTGGGGCGCGCTCGCCATCAATGTGGGGGTCATCCTCTGGGGTGCGGTCGTTCGGGCAACCGGCTCGGGGGCAGGGTGCGGTAACCACTGGCCACTCTGCAATGGCGACGTCGTGCCCCAAGACCCGAGCATCGCCACCCTGATCGAGTTCTCGCACCGCTTGACGAGCGGCGTGGCCTTGATCGCCACCGTGGTGCTCGTGTACTCCGCGTGGCGTGCATACCCGCCCGGCCACCGGGTCCGGCTCGGTGCGGTACTCGCCGGCGCGACGATCATCGTGGAGTCCCTTCTTGGCGCGGGCTTGGTCCTGCTCGACATGGTGGCGCAAAACCGCTCGCTTGCCCGCGGATGGTGGGTCGGCGGTCACCTCGTCAATACGCTCGCCCTGCTATCGGCCTTCACCGCCGCCGCCGTCTGGGCATCGGGTACTCCACGACCGCAGTTGCCAGATGACGCGCGCCGTCGGCGCCTGTTCGCGGTGGTAATGCTTGCCATGGGCATCATGGCCATCACCGGTGCCACCGGCGCGATCACCGCACTCGGCGACACGCTCTTCCCTGCGTCGTCACTGGCGGAAGGCCTTGCCCAGAAGGAGATGGCCGACGCGCACCCGTTCGTCAGGATGCGCAACTGGCACCCGGCCGTGGCCGTCATTGCGGCGATGGCGCTCGGCCTTGCTGGCCGGGCCATTGCAGACGCCTCCGCTTCAACGCGAGGGCGCCGCCTAGCCGACGGCGTTGCGCTGGCATGCTTGGTGCAGTTGGGCGTCGGCGCACTGAACGTCTTCCTGCTCGCGCCGGTCTGGATGCAGCTGCTCCACCTCGCGATGGCCGATGCAATCTGGATCGGTGCGACGTGGATGATCCTGGAGTGCCTCGCAAACGACACCCTCCCCGGGACGCTGCACGCTGAACCGTCGACATGAGGCCCCAGACGGCCCCGCCTAGCGTTGCGCCTCTCGAGTCAGGTAGTCACGAATCGCCTCACGCCACGGTCGGGGCGACGGCACACCGTGACGGCGCAACGCACCATGCGCAAGGACCGAATAGCGAGGCCGCGGGGGCCCACCCGCCGGCAAGTCCTTGAGCGACGACGGCGCAAGGTCCGCGCCAATCCCGGCCTCCTCAAAGACCGCCGCCGCCATCTCGAACCACGAGCACCATCCCGCGTTGGTCACGTGCGCAATGCCTCGAGCGCCACGACGAAGCAGCGCCACGGTTGTCGCGGCGGCGTCCGGGGCATAGCTCGGCGAATGCACTTGGTCGTTGACCACGCGCAGCGGCTTCCCTGCGCGAGCATTCGCAAGCATGGTGGCCACAAAGGACGTGCCACCCTTTGCTCGGCTCCCACCAATGTCGAACAAGCTTGCGACGCGCACGATTAGGTGGTCGGCAGTCGAGGCGCGAACCAAGGCCTCGCCAGTCGCCTTGGAGATGCCGTAGACCGAACGCGGTGCCGGTGTCACCGTTTCGTCATACGGACAGGTCGCATCACCGTCAAACACGTAGTCGGTACTGACGGTGACGCATGTCGCCCCGCGCGACGCCGCATGGTCGGCGACGACACGCGCGCCCAAGGCGTTGACCCGCAGGGCCATCACGGGATCTTCCTGGGCGGGGCCGTGCCAGACCGTGGCGTTGACCACGACGTCATATGGCGCCTCCAGGGCACCCGCGACACTGGCCCGATCAGCAACCTCAACCGCCTCGTGCCCAAGCGGAAGGACCTGCCACGAGGCCTCGCGGCAGGCGGCGACCATCGCGCGCCCGAACTGACCGGTCGCCCCGACCACGACCACGCGCATCCTGGCCCTCCGGGTCTAGCCGACGGTCGGCATCGCCTCGGCCTTCCGGGCCGCCGCGATTGTGAGTGCGTCCATCGCCGCCTCGGACTGCCCCATCCGCGTGAGGGCACGGCCAAGGATCTCGTACACCATCACCGGCACGTCGTCACCATCCAACATGCTTGACAAGATGCGAACTGCCTCGGCGGGAGCCCCCTCATCGTCAAGCAAATTTGCCAGGGTGATTCGGGCCTCCCGGAAATCGGGGCGAGCGTTGACCATGCGGTCAAGGTAGTCATAGGCGTCTTGCACGCGTCCGGTTGTCCGGAGCAACTCACCGCGCCACGCGCACACTGTGTCGGTCTGGCCGTGCGCGGCGATGTGCCGGTCGAGGGTGCGCAGGACGACCGCCGGATCGTCCCGCATCGCCGAGGCATAGCCGATCAAGGCCTCGGGGTTATCCGGGGTGCGCGACAAGATCGTCGAGTAGGTACGCGCCGCGGCCGAAAGGTCTCCCCGTTCGGCCGCTGCTTCGGCGAGGCGAAGCCAGAGGGGCGTCGCCTCCGGGTAGTGGGCGATCGTGCGCACCACCGCGACCTCGGCCTCGTCAAGCAACAGGCGTGCCGCCTCGCGTGCCGCCTGCTTGCGTGCGTCTTCGATCAACATCCGTGCGAGGAGGTCCGCCGCGGTAACGATGAATCGCGCCGGACTGCTGACCGTCGACGCCTCGGCGACCGATTGGCGCAACCACTCCCTCGCCTCGTCGCGGTTCCGATCGCTGATCGCGTGCTGCGCGAGCTTGTAGGCGTAGTAGCCCCCCGCGCGATCGCGCTGCCGTGCCCGTTCAAGCAGTTCGACGTTTCGTGACGCCTTCCGCGCGAGGACCTCCCTGCTGACCGCATAGCCATGATGGACAATCGTCGGGGCGTCGGCGTCGGCGTACGCCATCGTCTTGCCATCCTCGATGGCAATCGTCTCGTGGACCTCCCCGATCCACGCGACGCCGGGAAGCCGCCGGAAAACCCGCCCTCCCTTGTGGATGGTCGACGACTCCCCCGGCCCATCCGGATTGGCCCACCGGCTGCGGACCGGCAAGGCGAAGCAGATCGCCCCACCGTGTCTGACGCCGGCGCTCACGACTTCGCGAAGGTACCGTGCCGTGGCAGGCTCGAGTTCCTCGTCCGCATCAAGGACCAGCACCCAGTCGGCCGTCACTAGTCCGAGGGCGGCGTTGCGGGCATCACTGAAGTTGTCGTTCCACGCGAAGTGCCCGACGCGCGCACCGTGCGCCTCGGCGATGGCGATCGTGGCATCCTCTGACCCGGTATCCACCACGACGATCTCGTCGACGAAGTCGCGCACGCTCGAAATGGCGCGCGCGAGCACAGCCTCCTCGTCGCGCACGATCATGCACGCGGCGATCCGATGCCCGTCCGGCGTGGTTTCCCAAGATGGGAGGTACCCACGCACCCGTCCCACGCGTGTCGCCGTCATTGGTCACCCTCCCCGTCAACCCCATCGCCCATGACGACACCCTCGCGCAACCGTTGGGCGATCTGACGCGCATTCTCCGCATCGGCAGGCTCACCAGACGCGTCCAATGCGAGCGCCAGGTCGTCGTACACGTCGGCCGAGACAGGGTCCACGTCAAGCAACGGGGCGAGAACCCGGACCGCTTCAGCGGCCTCGTCGGCGCGACGCAACAACCCGGCCAGGGCACGGCGAAGCTCGACATCCACCGGATGCTGGCGGACCGCCGCATCGAGCCGATCGTACGCAGCCTGCAGGTCACCGGCGCGTTCCTCGGCAATCGCAAGGGCACGCGTCACAACCGGATTGCCCGGCACGTCGATGAGCGCCTGCGCGAGCGCCGTGCGCGCGTCGGTCGCGCGGCCGAGCTCGAGGTACGCCTCGCCCATGCCATACAAGGCGCGCCACCCCACGCTCGCCCGGTCAACGGCACCGGTCAGGGGCGCCTCACGACGCGCACGGGCCTCGCGAAACGCCTCGAGGGCGCGCGCCGGTTCCCGGCCAGCCAGAAGCGCCAGCCCATGTTGGGTCCGCAGCGGGGCATGGTCCGGACACGCCTGCACGCCACGGTCTCCCGCGCTGACCGCTCGGGACGCATCACCCAGGGCAAGGTGCGCGGCGATGAGCGTGCGAAAGGTGTCGGCAACGTTTGACGGCCCGAGCGGGCCGCGCGACGCGCTCCCGCTTGCGCTGATCCGCAAGGCCGCCTCACTCTCCTGCACGGCGGAGGCGTAGTCGCCATCGGTCAGCGCATGCTGCGCCGCCTTGTAGCGCAGGTACGAATCGTCCGGGTCGGCCTCGATTGCCGCTGCAAGCATTGTGGAGTTGCGCTGCAGCTTCCGGCGCGACTCCATCACCTCGGGCCGGTACCCGAGGTGCTCAACCACGACCGAGGTGGACGACACGACGGTGAGGGCCACCTCGGGCGACGCCTCGATTGACTCGTGGATGGCGCCACGGAAACGCACCCCGGGCACATGCTCCCACAGGCGGGGCTGCATGTCCTCAGTGGTGCCATGCGCGGTCTCGCTGCGCACCAGCAGGGTGTACGCGCGCGCACGGCCCTCCGGACTACGCCCCTCGGAGACAAGTTGGCGCAGCCTTGGGCCTGACACGGGCGTGATCGCCTCGTCGGCGTCCAGATACAGGATCCAGTCGCCGGTGGCCAAGTCGACCGATGCGTTACGGGCCGCGGCGAAGTCGTCGCACCAACGAAAGTGTCCAATGCGCGCACCGCGCGCCTTAGCGATTGACACCGTGTCGTCGACGCTGCCGGTATCGACGACGACCACCTCGTCCACCCAAGGGAGTGCACTATCAAGGCACCGCGCCAGCATGGATGCCTCGTCGCGCACGATCATGCACAGCGAAATCCGCTGCCCTTCTGGCGTCGACATCCATGCGCTCGTGCGCCCATCCGGACCCGGGCGAACCCGGCCCCCAGCGTTGGCTCCATTCGACACCATCGGTGACGCGCCCCTTGCTTGGCCGTCCCCGGTTGAACCGGTGGCGACCGGGCAGTTTACGAAACGCACCGTCGCGCAACGCCTCGCGTGCGCCAGGACAGTGGCAGTTCGCGGCTCGGGTTGATTCCGGCGCCCACTGCACTCCTCCCGTTTACGCGGCCGATGATGAAACCGGACGCAGTTGGTGCGGTGGAGGGGCCGGAAGGATCTGGCCCCGGCAGGCGCTCGACGACCACGCGGTCGATCGACGGTTGGCCATCGCTACCGGCATTACGAAGGATTCGTGCGTCCTCCCGAGGCATGGAGGTCTCGGGAAAGCGATAGGGAGATCCGAGCATGGCGCTCGTCATCAACTACAACCAGTCGTCGCTGTCTGCCCAACGGCACGTCTCTGGCGCGCAGTTCTCGTTTCAGGGTGCCATTGAGCAGCTCTCAAGCGGCCTGCGGATCAACAAGGCGTCGGACGACTCCGCCGGCCTGGCGGTCAGTGAGAAGCTGAAGAACCAGGTGCGCGGGCTCAACCAAGCACAGCGCAACGCGCAGGACGCCATGAGCGTGCTGCAAGTCGCCGAAGGCGCGCTCAACGAGGTGCACAGCCTCCTCGGTCGCGTTCGCGAGTTGAGCGTTCAGGGCGCCAACGACACTTTGACCAACTCTGACCGGACGCACATCCAAGACGAGATTGACGCACTGCTGTCCGAGATTGACCGGATAAGCACCTCGACACAGTTCAACAAGATCAACCTGCTCGACGCGTCCAAGGCTGGCTTCACCTTCCACGTCGGCGCGAACAGCGACTCCCCGGCGGCTTCAAACGAGATCACGTTCACCATCGGTGCGTCGGCAAACGCCCTCGGCACGCCTGCGAACGGACAGATCAACTCAACAACACTCGGCGTGGCCCAGTTCTCTTCTGGGGCCATGGGGTCGCCATTCATGCCCCAAGCCACCGCGAACGGCGCACTCTCCCAACTCGATAACGCCATCGAGGACATCAGCACGTTCCGTGGTGCCATCGGCGCGATGCAGAACCGCCTGACGAGCCAGATCAACAGCCTCGGTGTCGCCTCCGAGAACGTTGGGGCGGCGAACAGCCGAATCCGGGACGCGGACATCGCCAAGGCCGTCTCCGAGATGACCCGCGCGCAGATCCTGCAGCAGTCGTCGATGGCGGTCTTGGCACAGGCCAACCAGCAGCCACAGGCCGTCTTGCAGCTTCTCAAGTAATCCCCTTGATGCGCCTCGCACGGCGGTCCTGGGAGGGGGCCGTCGGCGATGGGCGCATCGGTTCCGCGCGACGCCGCTGCCACGGCAAGAGCGCCTCGACAGGCCCCGCGAGCCACACGTTCGCGGGGCCTGTCGCCGCCCTGCACCTCGCGCCACCGTCAGACACGTCACCCCAACCCTACCGACCGAACCGACAACCCACAGGCCCCGGTCTTCATCGCACGAACACATACGCCCCCAAGTCGCTGGTCGGAGCCGGTGGCCGTACCATCCACGCCGATGGCTAGCGGCATGTCCCCGGAGCCGATCGGCGCCAACGCCGGCGAATCACTTCCGTCCGAGGACGCCCACGACACGGAGTGGGCCGCGTCGCCGGTCACCTTCCTTGAAGTCCTCGCCGAGGCTCCTCCGGGCGCCACGATCGAGCTTGGTGCCGGCACGTACCGCATTCCGGGCACGATTGAAATCCGCAGCCACGTCTTCCTCTCGGGCGCCGGACCGACGCGTACCCGCATCGAGGCATCAGGTGACGGTCCAGCGCTGCGGGTAGTCGGCAATGCGGCCCTCGCTCTGCGCGACCTCACGGTCTCCGCCTCGGACGGGTTTGCCACGAACGCGATTGAGGCGGTCGACGGCGCCCTGATCCTGGAGCGTGTGCGTGTCACCGGCGCGCATGGCCGGCGCCACCGCCCCGCAAACGGCGAACCGGACGGGCCTGAACCTGGCTACGGGGTCCTCATTGACGGCGACGTCTGGGCGACGATTACGTCGTGCCAGTTCGACGGCAACGACTCGGGAGGAATCTGCGTGAGGGGCAGATGTGCCCCGACGCTTGTTGACATTCAAGTGGAGGGTGGTACTGCTGCGGTCGTCTTCGCCGGCCACTCATCCGGGTCGCTCACACGCTCGCGATGCCTCGGCGCCGCCATCGGGGTCCTAGTCCTTGATCGCGCCCGCCCGGTCCTTGAAGGCAACGTCTGCCGCGCCAACACCCACACGGGGATCGCATACCGCCTGACGGCCTCCGGCCTAGCGCGAGCGAACGATTGCTCCGACAACGGGTCGGCCGGCATCTGGGTCGGCGATGCCGCCACCCCCAACCTTGAGGGCAACCAGTGCCGCGGCAACCGCACCGCGGGCATCGCCTACCGGCGCGCCGCCGGCGGATCCGCCACCGCGAATGCGTGCAGCGGCGGCGCCATCGCCGGAATCTGGATCAGCGAGGGCGCCTGTCCGGACCTCTATGCGAACCGCTGTGAGGGCAACGCCAATGGACTCGCCTACACCGAGTACGCCGGTGGCACGGCAAACGCCAATGTCTGCGGCGGGAACACGCTCTTTGGCATCAGCGTTGCCGCCCTTGCGTCCCCGACAATCGAGGACAACATCCTCGACGGGAACATCCTCGGTGCCATCGTGGACCAACGATCCTCGGAAACCGGCCCGCTCGTGATTCCCAACTGACCACGGGCGCGGCGCGCAGTTCCCGTGGTACCCATGGCACGCTAGAGTGGCAATCGTTGCTCCCGTCCACGAACGCCTCTTGGTCGTGCCCGGAGCCACAGGCCACAACTGATGACGACGCCCGCACTCGCCACGGCGAGGCTCTCCACGATTCGCCTCCGCCATCCGGTGCGGAATGAGGCCGCCCACGTCGTCGATCTCGACGCATGGGCTGACGCTGCGCGCCTCATCGCGCAGCAACGGCGCCGCGTCGAAGTCGTCCACCACGTCGCGTCGACCGTTCCGACCCCGCCGGACGACGTTGCCGCCCATGTCGCACGAGTCGCCGACGGGTTCCGGGGCGAGGCGCGGCGTGCCCACGGTGCCGCATGGCGATGGTCCGGTGCGTCGGTTGCCGCGTTCCTCGCCGTTGCATGGCTCGACGCTGTCACCGGCCTGATCTCGGCGCTCACCGCAACCGGAGGTGCGGCTCTCGCCACGGCGGTGGCACTGGTCCCGGCGATCCTTGGCGCCCGCAGGGTGATCGACCATGTGCGCCGTGCTCGTGCCTTAGGCGAAATCGGCCGCGCACTGGCCAGCGCGCGCGCGCGACGTGCCACCATTGTTGAGGCAGGAGCCGACGTCGTTGACGCCTTCGCCTCGGAATGCCTTCCCGCGCTTTCGGAACTGGATGCCATCGTTGCGCGTCTCGCCGATGCCCCTATCGACGCGTGCGCACGCGGTGCCGTCCTCGCCCTCGGGATCTCACGGGCGGCCTCCCGACACGGGCTCGCACCGGTCGCGGACGCGTACCACGCCGTGTATGTCGCCCTGGCCGGTGCGGAGGCACGCGCGGCAAGAACCGAGCAGGCCGGTGGGATGTTGGCCGATTCACGTGTCCGAGGGATCCTGCGGCAGGCGCACGGCACCGTACACGGAGCGCTCGCCCCGTTCCGGGTGGTCGGTGGCGTGCGCACGTCTGCCTCGGCACCCTTCATCGGTGCGTTGACCGGCCTAGCAATGGTCGTTGCGGCTGCCGGGATTGGCGGAACATTCGTCGTCCCCCCGGATACCGCCGTAATCATCGACCCACCCGGGGCGCGAGCGGCGCGCCTTGCCGAAGGTATCGGCGTTGACCTCAAGCCGTTCGGCCTCGCCGGCGACACGCGGCTGATCGTGCGTGCGCCCGAACTCCAGTGGTCGTGGCCGGCACCGTTCGCCGACCGGCGGGCAGTGGTCCTAGGCGACCAGTACGCGACCGTCCGATCGGTCGTCATTCGCACTGGGCCAGACACCTACACGGTCCTGCAGGTGCGCGTGCGCTTCAGGATCATCGACCTCGCGCGATGGGCGCAGTTCGACGCCGACGGGAACGGGGCTGCCCGCCTCGGTCGTGGACTCTCCTCCGAACTCCAATCCCGGTTCGAGCTGGTCGCGCGTGACTTACTGCAACGCGGGTCGCGAGATCCCCAACTCGCGCAGAACCCACGGGCCCTTGCACGTCAGGTTGAGCAAGTGATGGTCATGCAACTGCCGGCGATGCTTGGCCAGTTTGCGGGGGCCGTCAACAGCCTTGATGTCGTCGCGGAAGCAGGTGTCCGCATCGACCCGCAGATCCGCCAGACTGACGTTGGTCTCGACCGGGCAGCCACTTCGGCGACCGCCGGACTCGGCACCGGCCCGTGACCCCGGTACCGACCGACCGGCCCGCCGGTGTCGGATGGGGCAAGGTCCGCGTGCGTGTAGCTACACTCGACCACGCGCCGTGAGCATGCCCCCCGACCGCAACGATCCGCGGCCGACCGTCGAACCTCCCGGCCTTGCCGCCGGATCACCCTCGCTTGAGACGGCGGGGGATGCCGCCGCATCGCTCCGAGCCGAAGCCCCAACGGATCGCAATCCCGCAGCAGTGCCGCGCGCCGGCGCCCCCACGCGCCGTGAACCGGCACCGGCGCAGCTTTCCACGGAAGAGTTCGAGGCAGCCATCGAGGCCCTCGTTCGCGCCGGGTCGCCCGGAGCCGTCCTGCGCCAGGCACGGTTGATGCGGCGGCTATCGATCGCCGATGTCGCCAGCACCACGCGCATCCGGTCTGAGTACGTCGCGGCAATGGAGGAAGGCACGCCCGGCGTCCTACCGCCCGGGCGATACGGATTGAGTCTCTACCGGTCGTATGCCATCTTCCTCGGCGTCCCACCAGACGACATCGTACGTATGTACGACCTCGAGTCCGGCCGTCGCTCGCGGTCGGTCGGCATCTTCGGGGCGCAGGTATCGGTGCAGTCGTCGCGACGCCTCGTTGCGGTCGCCGTGATCACCGCAGCCGTTGCCATTGCCGGCGCACTCTGGTACCTCCTGCAGCCCCTGAGCGCCGCCGATATCGAGGCTGCGACGACGCGGGTCCTCGCGCAAGCGACCTTCCTTCCAGGTGTCGCCCCATCGTCCACCAAGCCGGCCGTGCCACCGACCGTCGCCCTCTCTTCCCTCGCCCCAACACCGGTCCCAACACCCGTGCCCGTGCCGACGACGGTGCCGAGACCGGTCGCATCACCGACGCCGATCACGACCGCAACCGCCACGCAGCCGTCCACCCCAGATGAGGAGCCGGAACCAGAGCCGGAACCCGTCGACCCGAGTGTGGTCTCGCTGACGTTCACCGAAGACAGCTGGGTACGGATCTCGGTCGACGGCAGGCAGGTGTTCGAGGGCATCGTGCGGTCACCAGACACACGGACCTACTCCGGAGACGTGGTGACGGTCGTGGCAGGTAACGGCTCGGGTGTGGATCTTGTGGCATATGGCGACCGGATTGGCGTCGTCGGCAAGGCGAACGAAGTCTTTGAGGGTGTCTACCGGCGACCAACGCGGTAGGGCGGGTTTCCGTCGGCGCGAACCCCTGATGTGGGACACTCGCCGCAACTACCGCCGACCGGATCGCCTCGTGACAGCAACCGCGCGTCGCTTCTTCATTGAAAACCTCGGGTGCCCCAAGAACGCCGTCGAGGGCGAAGGCATGGCCGAGCAGCTGCAACGTGCGGGTTACTCCGCTACGGACGACGCGAATGACGCCGACGTCGTCATTGTCAACACGTGCAGTTTCATCAAGCCAGCGCAGGAGGAGTCGATCGACCGGCTCTTCCATTACTTGGGCACACGTCGCACCGGGCAACAGGTCATCGCCGCGGGGTGCCTCGCCGAACGCTACGGCGACGCCCTCGACAAGGAGATGCCCGAACTGGACGGCATCATCGGCACGCGCCAGTGGTTCGAGATCGACCGCCTGCTTGCCGAAGTCGAACGCGGCGTCCGCCCCTGTTGGCACGGCGCCGACGCCGTCGCCGACCCGTCGTTTGCCCGCCACACGTCTGGCCCGACGGCGTACGTCAAGATCGCCGAAGGGTGCAACATGTCGTGCACCTTCTGTGCAATCCCGTCGTTCAAGGGCACCCAACGCAGTAAGGCGGTCACCGACATCGTCGCGGAGGTCCGCCAACTCGTCGACGGCGGCGCGCG
>CAILQO010000171.1 GCA_903836285.1 uncultured Chloroflexota bacterium | reverse complement strand
GGTCTGCCCGCCGTTGCGACCGCAAGTACAGGTTCGAGGTCAACATGCCGATCGACCGAAGCCAACGCGCCCGCGACGAGTAGCCCAACCGCACCTCTTGCGCCGTCCACATCGCCCCGGCCGTCTCGAGCAGCACGAAGATGAAGCGGTACACCAACATCATCATCTCGACCAGCAACGCCGGCACGTGCCACCGCCTCAACTGATCGGTCAGGTCGACCATCGGCGTCGTCAGTGCCAGAAAGAGCGTCCCGGCGACCGACCCAAACGACGACGCCAAGATCGCGCCCGCCTGCGCCGCCGCTCGTGCGGTCACGCCCAAGGTCCACGGGCCGATGGTCATCGTGCCAAGCACCCCCGGCGTGGATGGGCCGACGACCTCGATGGCCATCGGCACAACGCCGACTAGGATGAAGCCGGCCGGCAACCACAAGAAGCCCCAGAAGTCACGGACGCTAATGCCCGCCCGAAGGTGCAGGATGGCGGTGACCGCCGCGATGATCACCGCCGAGAGGGCCAGCGACTTGAACCCGATCGCAAGGGCGACCAGCCCCGCGCCAAACAGCATCTTCTCGGAGGCGGCGACGCGCCGCAGCCGGTTGCCGTAAGCAAACGAGTCGATCGGGAACGGGTTCATCGCGTTGGCCCTTGTGCGCGTCAGTCGTGCTTCAGCGCCGCGCGACGCCCCGACGGGTACCCCCAAAGGAAGGCCAGCAGGCCAAAGCACAGGCCTTGCAGTGCCCCGTAGAACGCCTGGATCTCACCGAACTCCGAGTCGGCAAACCCCATCGCGATGCCAATCACGATCGCCACCGCCGCGACCACATACGCCGTCCGCATGTCACCGTCGGTCGGCACTCCATCGGTCGCCCGACGTCGCCCGATCATCCAGCCGCCCATCGCGCTGATCGCCGCCATGCCAAGGAAGGCTTGGAACTCGAACAAGTACGGCTCGTACTCCTCAAGACCAAGCGCCTCGAGGTCGATGACCGGCTTGAACCACGGCGCGTAGTCGGCCGACAAGTCCTCCACCGCCATCTGGAACTTCAAGTCTGATGCCAGCCACTCCGACTGCCCCTTCACCAGCACCAGCGGCGCCGCCGCCAAGATGAGGGCAAAGACGCCAAGTGCAATGCTCCGGCGCCCCAACGATGCCCCTCCGGTGCGGGCGGGGACGATCTCGGCAGCCACCTTCTCTTCCACCAGCTCCGGGTTGAACTGCACCAAGTGGTTGAAGACGATGAGCGTCAGCAGCCCCTCGCTGATCGCCAGTGGCACTTGCGTCAGGGCGAAGACGCCGGTGAACTTTGCAAAAGACTCGGTGTAGCCGCCGACCTCTGCCGGGAACGCAAGCGCGAGTTGCAGCGCCGTCACCAGGTAGGTTGCCCAGTCCGAGATCGTCGCCGCCAAGAAGACCGCCATGCCAGTCCCAATCGGGCGCAGCGCGCGATACGTCCAGTACGCCACGATTGGCCCAACCACCGCCATCGAGAAGGCGTTTGCACCAAGCGTCGTCAGGCCACCATGCGCCAGCAGAATCGCCTGGAAGACCAGCACGATCGTGCCGAGAACGGCCATCGGTGACGGCCCGAACAAGATTGCGCCCAACGCCACGCCGGTCGGGTGCGAACTCGACCCCGTCACCGAGGGGATCTTGAGAGCAGACAACACAAAGGAGAAGGCACCAGACATCCCCAGCGACAACTTCTTCTGCGGGGAGTCGGCAACCTGCGCGCCGATGCGGCGCATCCCCCACAAGAAGAACGGCGCGGTCGCCACGTACCACGCAACCGACCACCACTGGGGCAGAAAGCCCTCGGCGATGTGCATGGCGTGCGCCTGTCCCGTCGTGAAGAAAGCCAGCCCGAGGGCCGCCACGACGACCAAGGGGCGCCGCCACCGGTCGATGAACCCGCCGTTCCTTGCCAATTCCCGTCCCATCGATCGATCCTTGTTGCTAATCACTCGCAAGAGGGCCCAAACCAGCGTACCGCAAACGCTAGTCTGTCGCAACAAGCCCGTCGATGCCTGCACACACTCATCCACGCTGGCATCCCTGCCCGCGTCGCGGCAGGCTCAGGCACGCGAACATCCTTGCCGTCCTCGTGGCTGCGATGTCGCTCCGCCGTCTCCGGGGCACTGCCCAGCAAAACCACGTCGGCATCGGCCTCGCGCCGCCAAGCGCCTTGGCCGCCATGGGACCGCGGGCGACGGCGGCCCGCGTGCGCCGCAGCGGTTCAGCCGCCAGTCATGCGCCGCCTCCCTCCGTCATCTCTCGCGGGGCACACCCGCGGCCAATTCGCCTCGCCACGTCGGGTGCGTCACCCCAGGCACCGTCGGCATCCGATTGCCCTGCGCGTCATAGTGCGTGTGCGTCGGTG
>CAILQO010000170.1 GCA_903836285.1 uncultured Chloroflexota bacterium | reverse complement strand
CTCCCAACCCTCTTTAGCGCAGCGCCTGTCAATTCCTCCTGCGGAGGCGCTTCGCTGAGGAGGACTCGAGTACTCGGAAAACGATTGGCGCACGCCGTACTGCAACCGGGGAGGCTTGGTGCGGGGGATTGGGGATGGGTTCGCTGTGCGCCTTTGGTCTCTGGGCGCGCCGCCACCGCAGTTGACGTCGCTCCCCTCTCCCGCTTCGCAATCCGTAGCGCAGCGCCGCCGTAGGAGGTTGTAATCGGTGGGGGTGGGGGCTTCTCCGGGGGCCGGGGCGGGGGAACCCCCGGCAGCGGGATGGGGCCACCTGCGCCTACCCATCCGACCCCACCCCCACGCCCAGGTCCTCCACCATCAGCAGTCCCACCCGCTCCCGCGACGCCTCGGCCCGGCCCAGCACCGCCACCACCCGCCCGCGGTTCATCACCGCCACCCGGTCGCACTCCAGCGCCTCGCCCAAGTCGCTCGTGATCCACACCACCGCCGCGCCTCGGTCCCGGTGCGCCCACAGCTCCCCAATGAACTGCCGCGTCGACCGCGGGTCCAGCCCCCGCGTGAAGTTGTCCACCACAATCACCCGCGGCGTCCCTGCAAGCTCCCGCGCGATGATCACCCGCTGCTGGTTCCCGCCCGAAAGCCGCCCCACCGCCACATCCGGGTCCGGCGGCCGGATGCCGTACCGCGCGATCAGCCCTACCGCATCCCGACGCATCCGCGCCCGGTCCACAATCCCGAACCGCGCCAGCGGCCGTCGATCAAACCGGCGCAACGCCAAGTTCGTCGCCACCGACTGCCCCAACACCAAGCCCACCTCACGCCGATCCTCGGGCACGTACGCCACCCCAAGGTCCGCCACCTGGCGCGCCGAGAGCCCGCGCAGGTTCCGCGCACCAACATGCACGCTCCCGCCCGACAGCCCGACGAGCCCCGTGATCGCCTCCGCAAGCTGCGCCTGCCCGTTCCCCGCAATCCCCGCTATGGCCAGCACCTCCCCCGCGCGCACTTCCAGCGAGGCCTCCGTCAGCTGCACTGGCTGTGCCGGATCAACCACGCTCACGCGCTCAAGGCGCAGCACCACCTCGCCCAGCGGCCCCCCCGCCCGTTCCGCGTCCACTGATGGCGCCGCACCCTCCGCACACGCGTCCCCCGCGGATGCAGGCGTCGCCGCCGGTGCTGGGACATCCTCACCCACCATCAGCCGGTTCAGCCCTGGGCGCGTCGCCTCCGCCGTCGCCATCGTCCGGAAGACCGCCCCCGCGCGCATCACCGTCACCCGGTCGGTGTAGCGCAGCACCTCGTCCAGCTTGTGCGTGATGAAGATGACCGTGCGCCCCTCGTCCACCAGCCCGCGCAGCGCCCCAAAGAAGGCCTCCACCTCGGACGGCGCCAGCGTCGCGGTCGGCTCATCCAGGATGATGATCCGCGCCCCGTGGTGCAGCAGCTTCACCAGCTCGACTCGCTGCCGCCGGCCCAGCGCCATCGCCCACACCGGCACCTGCGCGTCGATCGGCATCCCAAACCGCGCCGACAGCCCTGCGGCCAGCGCACGGAACGCCCCCAGCGGCAGGTGCCACCGCGGGTGCGCATGCCCCAGCGCAACGTTCTCCGGCGCGGTGAACCGCGAAACCAGCCGCTGCTCCTGGTGCACCATCCCGATCCCGAGCCGCTTGGCCGCCTCGGGCGACGGAATCGTCACGGGACGCCCGTCCAGCCTGATCGTCCCGCCATCCGGCCGGTACACACCAGCCAAGACGTTCATCAGGCTCGTCTTGCCTGCCCCGTTCTCCCCAAGGAGCGCATGGATCTCCCCCGGCCCAGCCTCAAACGTCGCGCCCTCAATCGCCACGACGTCGCCGAACCGCTTCGCAATCGTGTCAAGGCGCACCGCCGGGATGGCAGCGGCGGGAGGGGGCATGGTCACGCCAGCATCATCCCCTGCGAAGCGCCGTTGCGCCAACTCGGACGCGCTGCGCCCACGGTCGTCGCGGTTCGGCTTCCCTCGGTATCCGCAGCCCTCGGTATCCGCGTACGCGCCCCCTAACCCCCTCTCCCGTCGCAGTCGCCTGCGCCTCCCAAGTCCTCCGACGCCGGCGGTGCACTGGGGAGGATCAAGCGAGGGGGAGAGGGGTACCTGCCGCATCCACCGTGCGGCGGAATGGTGCGTCTCCGGCGATTACGGCTTGGTCGAGCCTACGACATTGCTCGCAAACCACATGCCGTTGTCATCGTAGAGCTTCCCGATGTCGGGCGCCCCGGCGATCTGCACCTTCCCCGTGTTGTCGGAGATCGGCCCGGTGAAGACCGTCACCATGGTCTTTTCGCCGGATCGGAACGCAGCCACCTCCGCGTCGTACGCCGCCTTGATCTCGGCCTTACGCGGATGGTTGGCGAGGGCGGCCTCGTTGAGCGGCGCCACCCCGACGGTGCCGTCCTTGAACGACCCGGACCAATTCTTCCATTCGGCCGGGATCGTGACCTGACCATTCTGCAGCAGTGCGCCACTGCACGCGGCCTCGATCGTCGGCTTGTTGTGCACCGACCAGTCCCACGTCGCTGAGGTGAGGGTCGCCTTCGGCGCCGCCTCGTTCATGTCCGCGTGATAGGCGATGCCGAACTTGCCGGCGGCCTCGGCGGAAACCTGGGCCGCGGTCGAGTCCTGGTGCTGCGACACAAGCTGGGCATTGATCGGCGCCGCGAGGGTGGCCTCGGCAGCGTCCTTCTCGAGCTTCGGGTCGAACCACGTCAACGTCCACTTGTTGTGGATCTTGGCCGTCGGGTTCACTTTCGCCACGCCAAGCGCGAACGCATTCTCGCCGCGGAACACCTCAGGGATTGGGAAGGCGGCCACGTACCCGAGGTTCGCTCCCGGGTCCACGGCGAGGCCAGCCACCACCCCAGTGATGTACCTGCCCTCCTCGATTGAGGCGAAGTAGTACCCAATGTTCGGCGGATCTGACGGGTCTGGGTAGCCGGACGCATGGAAGAACGCCACATCCGGATGATTGCGGGCGACCTCGCGGGTCGGCTCCATGAAGCCAAAGCTCGTCGTGTAGACGGCCTTCGCCCCCTGCGCCACCATGCTCTCAAGCAGGTCGAT
>CAILQO010000169.1 GCA_903836285.1 uncultured Chloroflexota bacterium | reverse complement strand
TCAGGGGTTGGTTGCGGCGCGCGAGTGGATGGCGGAGGTACGGCTTGACGGTCGTCGCGTCGTTCCGACGAACCGAGCGAAGGGGCCTCGCTTCCGGGACGAGCCGGTTGCTGGTTCCCGCTAGGCGCGGGGGGACGTGCGTCCGCGAACACGACACCGTCTATCGGGATTGGCGCGGCGAGTGCCGACCCACCTGAAGCGGTGGACATCAGCGCGATGCCAATCGCCGTGACCGCCACTTTCGGCGTGATGCATCCCAGTCGTCCTCGAACCATGGTTGTCCTTCAACGCGTCACGGAAAGCGGGCGCGTCTCGCGTGCACTGATGATGCCGAACAGGCGCGGATTTCGCCGTCCGGGTGTTACCCGGATGTCTGCGTTGGTGCGGCGTCCGTGGGTGATGATCGACGGCTAGACGCGCACCTTCTGCCAGGCACCGCGGTGGAAGGCGTAGATGTACGACGCACCACGCACGCACCAATCGGCGCACCACCCAAGCCAGATACCGGCGACGCCCCATCCGAGGCCGATGCCAAAGGTCCAGGCAAGGCCGAGGCGGACGATCCACATTGAGAGTGACCCGACGACAAGGGTTGTGCGCGTGTCGCCGGCACCGCGGAGGGCACCGGACAGGACGAACGCCGCCGCCTGCAACGGTTGCCCAAAGCCGACCATGCGGATGCCGGTGGCCCCGGCCGCGATTACATCGGGGTCGGAGGTGAAGACGCCAAGCAGGGGTTCGGGGTAGGTGATGAAGCCGATGCCGGCGATGGTCATCCACGCAGTCGCTGCCCACATGCTGCGCCACCCGGCGGCGCGCGCGGAGGCCGGGTCGCCGGCGCCGAGGTGTTGGCCAACGAGGGTGGTCGCAGCGACCGAGAAGGCGAGGCCGGGAAGCATCGAGACGTTTGCCGCCGTGAAGATCGCCTGTTGCGACGCGAAGGCGGCGGTACCCATCCGCACCACCATGATTGAGAAGAAGATCATTCCCACCTGGATCGAGGCGTACTCCCCGGCGGCCGGGCCACCGACGGCGGCGATGCGCCGCAGGACCGGCAGGTCGATCCGCCACCCGTTGAGTCGACGCATTGGGTCGAGGCCACCGGCAAGCGGCCCGTGGCGTTGGCGGGCGAGGGCGCGCAGGCCGAGGAAGCCGGCAACACCTTGCCCCGCGATCCACCCGGCAGCGACGCCATCCACCCCGATACCGGCGAACGAACCGAGGCCGTAGATCGCGACGTACGCCACGGAGAGATTCACGAGGTTCGCGACGGCGCTGTTCCACATGGGGGTGCGGGTGTCGCCGGCACCGCGCAACGTCGCGCCGGCGAGGATGCCGGACACGAGGATCGGCAGCAGCAGGCAGGCCACGCGCACCAAGGGGACGGCGTCGGTGGTGACCTCCGGGGCGACCCCCAGGATGCCGACCAAGGATTGGGCGAAGGTGAACCCAAGCAGGCCGCACACGCCGGCGATCGCAACGCCGACGAGGAGCGATTGGCGGGCGATGGCACGCGCCTCCACCCCATTCCCGGCGCCGACGGCGCGTGCCACGAGGGCAGTGGTGCCGGCGGCGATACCCGAGAAGACGATGATGATGACGTTCGAGATTTGGCCGGCGGCGCCGACGCTGGCCATCGGTCGCGCCCCAAGGTGGCCGACCATCATGAGGCTGCCAGTGTTCAGCATCATGAGGAGGAGGTTCTCGACCAGGCTTGGCCATGCCAAGGCAAGGACGCCGCGCGGATTCGCGGCGGCACGGGGCGTGGCGGCGGAGCCGGCAGCCAACGGGAGGGCCGGCGTGGGCGTGTCGCGCCCCGGATCGGTAGGCGCGGCGACGGCCGGGGCCGGGAGTGCCATGCGCCTGAGGCTAGCACGGTCCGGGATGGCGTGCCCGTGCCGGGCGTGACGCCCCGGTGACGATCACGACGTGACCGCAGGTCGCGCGTCTATCCTCCCCCGCGAGGAGACCAGACACGGCATGGGATCGACGGATGGCATTGAGGTACGCCGACCGCGGGAAGGGGCGGCGCATGAGGTCTTGACGCCGGACGCCTTGGCGTTCGTGGCCGACTTGCAACGTACGTTCGGGGCGCGTCGCTTGGAGTTGCTTGCCCGTCGCACCGCACGACAGGCGGAGCTCGATGCGGGTCACCTGCCGGACTTCCTGGCGGAGACGGCACACGTCCGGGCGGGTGACTGGCGCGTCGCGCCGGTAACCGGCGACCTAGCGAACCGTCGCGTTGAGATTACGGGGCCGGTCGACCGCAAGATGGTCATCAACGCCCTGAACTCGGGGGCGACCTGCTTCATGGCCGACATCGAGGATGCCCTCGCGCCAACCTGGGACAACCTCATGGAGGGGCAGGTCAACCTGACGGCGGCGATCGACCGGACGATCGGGTTCGTCGGCCCAGACGGGCGCGACTACCGGCTGAACGACCGAGTGGCCACCATCATCGTGCGCCCGCGCGGGTGGCACCTGCACGAGAAGCACGTCTGGATCGATGGGGCGCCCATTTCGGCAAGTCTCTTCGACTTCGGCTTGCACTTCTACCGGAATGCGCGGCGCCTGATCGACCGTGGGTCCGGGCCGTACTTCTACCTGCCGAAGATGGAAAGCCACCTTGAGGCGCGCCTGTGGAACGACGTCTTCGTGCACGCGCAGGCGGCGCTGGATATCCCGAACGGGACGATCAAGGCGACCGTCCTGATCGAAACCATCTTGGCGGCGTTCGAGATGGACGAGATCCTGTACGAGTTGCGCGATCACTCGGCGGGCCTGAACGCGGGACGGTGGGACTACATCTTCAGTGCGATCAAGAAGATGCGCGGGCGCGCCGACATGATCGTGCCGGACCGCGCCGCCGTGACAATGACGGTGCCATTCATGCGGGCCTACACCGAGTTGTTGGTGCAGACGTGCCACAAGCGCGGGGCGTTCGCGATGGGTGGGATGGCGGCGTTCATCCCGAACCGGCGCGACCCGGAGGTGACGAACGCGGCGTTGGCGCGCGTGAAGGACGACAAGGAACGCGAGTCGCGCGACGGGTTCGACGGCACGTGGGTGGCGCACCCGGACTTGATCCCGACGGCGATGGCGGCGTTCGACGCGGTGCTTGGTGATCGGCCGAACCAGATCGAACGGCAACGGCCGGACGTGCACGTGACCGCGGCTGACCTGCTCGCTCTCGGCCAGACGCCCGGGCAGGTAACCGAAGCGGGGGTCCGTGGGAATGTGAGTGTTGGGCTGCAGTACATCGCGGCGTGGCTTGGTGGGTCGGGCGCGGTGGCGATCAACAACCTCATGGAGGACGCCGCGACCGCCGAGATCAGTCGGGCGCAGGTCTGGCAATGGATCCATCACGGTGTGACGACGGCGGAGGGCACGTTGGTGACCGTCGAATGGGTAGATGGCCTCGTCGATGAGGAACTGGCGAAGATTGAGGCGTCGACGGGGGCAGCCTTCGGCCGGTTCCGGTGGGCCGAGGCGGCGCACATCTTCCGTGAGGTTGCCCTTGGTGAGACGTTCCCGGACTTCCTGACGCTTCCGGCCTACGAGATCCTCGACTGAAGGACAGGAAGGCAAGGTGTACTGCGCTCGGGTACGCGCCTCTCGGCCCTGAACCGGGTTGAGGCGGCGCGATGGCCGTTGCGGGCATCCCCAAGCGGTGTCGCAGGCTACTGCGACCCGCAAACGGAACGACCGCCCTGACCCTCATCGGGTTGGGCGGTCGCGATTGCTCGAGGCCGGTGGAAGACGGGCGGAGGGCCCGGACGGCTACTGGATGATGAAGTCGGTGAAGAGGACCTTCGCCACCTGCTGGGTCTTCGGCAGGGCGGCGTTGATCTTGCCCTTCAGTTCCTCGCGCGCACGCTCCTTGCCATCGCTCGTGACAAGCTCATCCACTCTCTTTGCGCTGAGGGTCGTAGTGATGATGTCGTTGATTTCCGAGACGTTTGCAAGGGTTGGTCCCTTGGCGGCGGGGGGGGCGGTGTCAACTGCCCCGGTCGCGTCATCCTCGGAGAACGAGATGAAGACGATTTCGCCGTCGCCACCGTCGGCCTTAGCCGTCGGGGTCGCGGCCAAGTCGCGCCACATGAGGGCGATGGTCAGCTTCAGGAACCGCTTGGCCCCTGGGTCGGCGAGGGTGACGATGCGCTCCTTGATGAGGTGCTCGTTGAGATGCTCCTCATGGTGCTCGTTCTCGACTGGCGGCGCCGCCACCACTTCCGGGACTGGTTCTGGCTTCAAGAACCATGCGGCCGCGCCTCCAATAATGAGGGCGACAATCGCCGCAAGAATGATCGGAAGGACCTTCGCCATCACCGCCTCCTGTGCGCTTGCCCGCCTCGGCCTCTACGCGACCGCGCACGATTACCTAACAGCATATCGCGCCATCGGCGTCGGGGGCGATGGTACCGTACCCCGCTAGATGCCGGCACGATCACTAAACGACGGATCGGCCCCGGATGTACCGGTGCCAAACGCCGAACAGGCCGACGTGACCGTCGTGGCACAAGATACCGGTGGTTCGGCCGACGCGCCACCTCTTGCCGGTCGTCTGGGGGTGACGCCGATACCCGTCGGTGTGAGCCTCGCCCTGGTGGCGACGAGCAGTTTCTCCACGTTGGTTCTAGAACTGGTGGCAGGGCGGTTGCTTGCCCCGGCGGTGGGCGTGTCGCTGTACAGCTGGACAGCCATCATCGGCACCGTCCTTGGGGCGATCGCGGTCGGGAACGACCTAGGTGGTCGGCTTGCGCGTCGCCGGGAGGCAGCCCCTGTACTTGAGGTGACGCTGAACGTCGCCGCCGCGTACATCGCGGGCATCGCCGTACTCGCGCACCTGTTGGTCATCGACGATCTCGCCATCTGGATGCCGTCATTGCCACGTCTGTTTCTGTTCGTCGCTGCAGTCGGCGTGGTGCCGTGCGTGCTGCTCGGAACGACCGGTCCGATGGTGGCCCACTCGACGATTGCGACGCGCGGGGTGTCAGATGCCGGGCCGATCGTCGGGCGCCTGGGTGCGGTTGCCACCGCGGCGAGCCTGGCCGGGGCGTTCGGCACGGGCTTTGTGTTCGTGCCGTTCCTCGGGACGCGTGCCACCTTGGCGATGGTGGCAATCCTGCTGGCGGTCGTCGCGCCGCTCGCAAACCCGGCCCTCGCGAACCGCCGGCGCCGGGTGCGACAGGTGGTCGTCACGGTGTGCATCGTGATTGCCGCGGTGTGGGCATGGGCGGCTGCCGACGGTGCCCGGATGGTCGTGGCCCGGTCGGTTGAAACTCGACGGATGGCCCTTCCTGGAAGGCCGGTCCCCACCGGGTGCCTCGTCGAGTCGGCCTACGCATGCATCCGCCTTGACTGGTCGACGGTCGGGCGGTTCCAGTACGGGCGGGTGCGCCTCGACCGGTCGGTGCAGGGGCAAACCGCACCGGAGATGCCCCGTCTGCTGACTTCACAGATTTCGCAGGCACTCGGCGACACGATAGCCATGACGTCCGGGGCACTCCCGGGGTCGGCAAACCTGCCGCCGATGCGCATCCTGTTCATCGGCGGGGGGAGCTACACGCTGCCCCGGTGGGTCGAGGCGGTCGCGCCGGGCAGCCACCTCCATGTTATTGAGGTCGATCCGGAGGTGACCGGGGTCGGGGTGCGGTGGCTTGGGGTGTCGCTCAGCGTGCCCCCATCCGATCGCTTCCCGTCGGGTCCCGGCATCGCCGTCGTGCACGGGGATGCACGGCGAGTGATCCGGACCCTGCCGACGGGTGCGTACGACGTGGTCATCGGCGACGCGTTCGCCGACATGGCGGTGCCGTGGCACCTGACGACGGTGGAGTTTGCCCGCGAGGTGCGCCGGGTCCTCCAGCCGGGGGGGCGCTACGCGGTGAATGTGATCGATGGATGGCCGGGTGGGCGGTTCCTGCCGGCATTCCTGCGGACGCTGCAAGAGGCCTTTTCCGAGGTTGATGCCCTCAGCACGGCACTGCCAGGCTTCCCCAAGTACGACGTCGTGCAGAACTGGGTGGCAACGGGCGGGAATGCCCCGATTGAGATTGACGCATTGGACCGCATGACGAGGCCGGGCCTGACGCCGGAGGGTGCACCGGCGGCGGTGGCGCCACGGGTCCGCCTGGTGACCCGTGACGGCGGCATCGTGCTGCCGGGCACCGACCCCGAGGCGCCGCCGTGGGGCGAGGCAGCCCGGGCGATCGCGCCGCTGACCGACGATCTGGCGCCGGTCGATTGGTACCTCGGGCGGCGTCTGGCGGAATAGCGTCCCGGCATTCGTGCGGTGGGGCATCCGGTGCGGGCGTGTCGCAACTTCGTCGGCCGCCATGCCGTTCGGTGGTTGCAGGCCGGGCGCAGGCGGGTAACCGCGTGCGTCAGTGCGGCCGCATGTCCGAAGGACGCAAGTAGCTTCCGATGCCAGTGCCTCGTCGCGCCGACGCCCCGGAGAGACTGGCCGTGCCCGACCGGGTGGTTGGCGCGGCGTGGTCCTTGGTACGGGCGTGGCGCGCCTTCGCCCGTGAGGTCGGTGTGCCTCGTCGGCGACGCCCCTTTAACCCGCAGACGCGTGGGCGCGCCATCGGCGTCGCAGCCGGAGCAGTGCTTGCCCTTTCGGTGCTGGTCTTCGTGCCTTGGGCACGGGCGGCGACGACCGTCTCATCCGGGACGACCACCACGGTCAAGCTCGACACTACCTCCGCGCCCGGTGGGGTTGTACCGGGAGGTGCATGTACAGCTTTGAGCGCGTCGCCAACGGTGACCGAAACATCAGCCGGATCACTAGTCGCGGGCGGCACGCTCACGCTCACGCTGCCCGCTGGCTTCGCCTTTTGTGGCGATGTCTATGCGGAAATCTCCGCCGTAGGGTCTCCGACGACGCTGGCCTTCAGTGGCGGGACCCTGATGCTGGCAACCACCTCTCCGGACCTGCGGACGGTTACAGCGCAGGTCGCAGTGGCAAGTACCGGGACAGCCCCGGGGAAGGTCGCGTTCAAGAGTCCCTGGATCAAGCCCACTGGCACGACGCCCGTGTCTGGCACGCTGGCGATTGGTGGGACCGCGGGGGCTTCGGGTACCGGGGACACAGTGCGGAGTATCGCCGGGGCGGCATCTCAGGTCACAGTGACGCAGCAGCCGGCGGCTGGCGGGGTGACGGCAGGGGTGCCATTCGGGACCCAGCCCGTCGCCGTCGCCAAGGACCGGTTCGGAAACGTGCGTACCGGCGACCGTTTCGAACTTTCGATTGACTCGGGTACGACCGGCGCGACGCTGGTATGCACGTCCACCACCACGATCACGCTGGTGCCGCCGGCGTCGAGTGCGGCCTTTACCGGGTGTTCGGTCGACCGGTCCGGAACCTTCCGGCTGAAGGTGACGGTGTCGACGGACGGCACCGCACTGGCGTCAGCGACGTCGAGCGAGTTCACGATTGGTGCGGTAGCACCGTCGGGCGCGTCAATCCGGGCGACTTCAAGCACGAACGCGGCGAACTTCATCAGCGCTGGGTCGGCGCCCTCGGTCGGGGTCGATGTGACGTTCCCGGCGGGTGGTCCGCTTGAGGCAGGCACGGTGACAGTTTCGGTCGGCAGCGGCGGTTCGACAGTCACTGGGTCAGCGCCGGTCACCGCAAGCGCGACCACCGTAACGGTGGCGGGCATCAACGCCAGTGCACTGCCGGACGGCGCGATCACCGTCCGCGCGACCTTCACCGGCGGGGCGACCAGCACGACGACGACCGGGACCGCCGCCACCAAGGACGTCGATGCGCCGAGGGTCAACACGGCGGTCGCGACCAGCACGTACGTCCAACTCACGGCCGCGAGCGACCCGACGGCTTACGGAGACGGCCTGACGAATGTCGCGGTGCCGAGCTTTCAGCTGGCTAACATCACTGACGGTTCCGGTACGGGAATCGACGCGGTCTACCTGCAGGCGAGGCTATCGGGGTCCTCCACTTGGACGACGGTGGCCACGGCAGGGTCGGCGATTGACGGGATCTACACGTTCACCTCCACTACGCTGGCCAATGGCACGTATGCAATCCAAGCGGCGGCAGTGGACCGCGCCGGGAACACCGGCACCTTTGGCCTGCCGCCG
>CAILQO010000168.1 GCA_903836285.1 uncultured Chloroflexota bacterium | reverse complement strand
TGACGAACGCCCCGGCGTCGATCCACCAGACCACTACCAAGCAACGCCCGCCGAACTTGCCGAACGCGCGGAGACCGAGGCCGAAATCCGGTCTGCCGTTGGACGCGCCCTCGATGGCCTGTCTGTCAACGACCAGTTCGTCGTGCGGCAACTGCTGGCGTGGTACGCGGACCACGACCACCTGCGGGGCTTCTACGACGTCTTGCTGCCGGCGCTTGCCGCCGCGGGGCGCCCAACCAGTCTCGTCGCCGCCCGCCAGCAAGTCTCTGTCGCCCAGATGAGGCTCATGGGCCGAATCGTCGCTTCACGTCGCGACGCGCTTCGTGCCGCCCTCGTCAGCATCCCCGCGCCGACGCCCGAACGCGACCCGCTCACGTTTACCGGCCGCATTGCCGTGTCCTACCTGATCGAGATTGCGGGCAAGGCATCGTGGGAGACCACATTCGCCCGCATCCGCACGCACTTGAAGGAACTCGAAGTGGACACCATCGCCCCGTGGAACGATGCCTCCACCGCGCGCGAAGCCCTCTTTGACTCCTTTGGAGCGGTTGCGACCGCGTACCGCGAGCGTCAAGGCAGCTCGTTCTGGGCAGCGACGAACTAACCGCCGACGACCGGCCTGCGCGGCCGCATCAACAAGGAGCCACACTGATGGCCAACATGAACCCACGATCGCACCCCATGCCGACCGGCACGGATCACGACCTCGACAGCGACGTCGACCTCGACGAGTGGCTGATCGCCGACGACGACCCAGACGTTGCGCCCGTCGTCGTGGCGGACGACGAGCCGATGCGTCGCGCCCAGGAGAGCGGCGAACGCCTTGCGGCCTTCAGCAGCCGCTCCACCGCCTGGACCTGCATGTACCGCGCCAGCGACGACGGCGACTTGGCCACCGACGCGGCCTTCCACAACCGCCGCCTCGCCGTCCTGATGAACCATCGCGCCCGAATGCCTCTGGCCGATCCCCCACCCGGCGCGGCGCGCCTCGGCTACTTCGTCAGCACCCTGCGCGAGGCGCGCGGCCTCTCCCGTATCGCACTTGCCAAAGCCAACGACCGCGCCGCGATCGACCCCGTCGCCATCATGATGGTTGAACACGGGCGCCTCTCCCGCGAGGAGCTCGGGCCGGTCTTCCTGAGCCGCCTCGGCATTGCGATGGGCACCCCGCTCTCGACACTCGCAGCCCTCCGTGACAACATCGACGTCGCGGCGACGGCGACCACCGCTACCGCCTCAGCGTCACCGGCGCAGGTCATTCAGGGGGTTGCCTCCTGGCTCGCCGGCGCCCTCACCGCCATCCTCCCCCAGACGCAACCCTACGCCGTAGCCCTCGGCAACGCGCCATTGGCCGCCGAGAAAGAGGAGCAACTTGGCTACGCCATCGACGGGCACCCGTTGTCGCAAGCTATCCCCCTGCTTGCCACCACCGTCCTGAATCACGACGGCAATCTCCTCACCCTCGACCCAATCCTCGTTCCAGAGACACCCGCGATGCCCGGGGTCTGCGGCGTCGAGGTGGGCCTCCGCGACCCCGCCGGCGCGCCGGTCGTTGGTCAGCGCATCCGCCTGACGATCCACGACACCCCCGGTATCGACGAACCGGTCGCCATCACTGGTGCGGACGGTATCGCGCGCTTCCACCACGTCTCTGTTGGTGCCATCCGCCAAGCCGTCGCCGCCTCCGAGTCGGACACGTCACCAGACCCATCGCCGTTCACCCTCGTCTTCAATAACTGACCCCCGCACCACGTACCCGCCGCGCCCCCAACTTCGGGTCGGCGGGTACCCCCTCCTACCGGTGCGACGCACCCGCTCACGTTCTGTCGTGTAGCGCCGTGACTCCCCCGCAGAGGTCCTGTTGACCTCCGCAGCACTGGGGGATCACCACCATGACCCGTTCCAGCCTCGCGCCGTCGCCCTCGATCTCGATCTCGGTCGGTTCGACGTGGCGCACGCGCACCCGCCGCCACCGCGACCAACGCCGGAAGGTGGTCGGTATCTCGGCAAGCGGTCGACATGTCTACGTTCGGCCTGTCGGGCGCAACCCGCGGCAGCACGTCGGGCAGGTCTACCACGTGCCGATCGACGCCTTCCTTGTGGGCATGGTCCCGGACGGGCACTGATCGTCGCGGCGCACGGCCGGGCCTCACCACCCCTGTCACGCGCCGCCACCGCAACGCACCTGTGTGAGTGTCGAGGCCTGCCAACGCAGCCTCTACCACCGAAGGAGGCCCGCGATGCCGACAACCACCGCCACCCGTCCCCGCCCACGCGCCCGCGATGTTGCCTGTATCGACGCCGCCATCGTTGATCGCATCCTGGATGCCACCGATGTCGACGCCCTCTTGCACGCCGTCCCGGCCCTCGGGGCATCGCCCCCCGTACCAGAGACGATCCGCCTCGACGCACGCGTCGCGACCCTTCTGCGCCAGGCGTGGGGGCACGCGCAGCGTCGCACGGGGTCAGGGCGCGCCGGCACCAACGTCGCCGACGTTGCCGACGTGCACGCCGCCATCCGCGCCGCGGTGCACGGCCCCGCGCCGATCCCCGCCGCGCCGGACCACGTGCCGGTCAGTGCTGCCCTCGCCACCGTCCTTACCCGCGCCGCCCAGTTGGCCTGGCACGAAGGCGAGACCGAGGTTCGCCTCGCGCAACTGGTGCGCGCGTTGTTGCCCAAGCCATCGCCGCGCTGACCCGCGCCACCTCACTTTCGCACGCGCGATTCTTTTGGGAATCGTGCCGGATCGTGCGACACTTTGCCGGTCAAACCGCACGGCAGGAAGGACACCACCACCCATGCGCATCCTCCACACCAGCGACCTGCACGTCGGTCGCACCCTCGGCAACCTGTCGCTGCTTGAGGATCAGGCGGCCGTCCTTGACCAGATCGCCGACATCGCCAGCCAAGAGAAGGTCGACGTCGTCGTCATCGCCGGCGACATCTACGACCGTGCCGTGCCATCGGCCGAGGCCGTCGCCCTCGTCGACCGGTTCCTCGTCCGCCTCGTCGTGCACGACAAGCGCAAGGTCCTCGCCATCGCCGGCAACCACGACAGCCCCGAACGCATCGGGTTCACCGCGAACATCCTGAAGGAACTGGACCTCCACTTACGTGGCACCCTCGACGACCTGTCGCCGGTCGTCATCGACGACGACGATGGCCCCGTCGCCTTCCACCTGTTGCCGTACGCCGAGGTGGCCATCGCCCGGCAGCACGCGCGCCGCACGACCGGTGCCCCGGATGCGCCGGCCGACGACGCTGACGACGCCGAGGCCCCCGGTGCCATCCGCGACCATCAGGCGGCGATGAGCCACCTCGTGGCGGCCTCTCTCGCCGCCGGCCCAGCGGTCGCACGGCGTGTCGCCGTCGCGCACGCCTTCGTCACTGGCGGGGAACCCTCGGACACCGAACGCGACCTGAGTGTCGGTGGCGCCTCACAGGTGGCCGCCGGTACCTTCGGCGCCTTCGCGTACGTTGCCCTCGGGCACCTGCATCGCGCCCAACGCATGGGTGCCGACCGCGTGCGCTACTCCGGGTCGCCCCTGAAGTACTCCCTGAAGGAGGCCGATCACGCCAAGTCGGTCACCATCGTCGACCTTGATGGCGCGGGGGAGGTCACCACCCGCACCGTGCCAGTCTCCACCCCGCGCGACGTCCGGATCGTCACCGGCACCATCGACCAGATCCTCGCCGCCGCGAGCAAGGACGACCGCCGCACCGACCTTGTCGGCGCCCGCTTGACCGACACGCACACCGTCCCCGAACCGGCGACGCGCCTGCGCACCTGGTACCCGAACCTCGTCGGGGTGGAGTACACCAATCTCGCCATCGGCCCGGGCACCGGTGCGGGCGCGGTCGACCCAAGCCGGTCCCCGCTCGACCTCTTCACCGACTTCTACAAGGACATGACCGGGACGGACCTCGATGACGAGGACCGCCAGATCGTCGCCGCCGCCGTCCGATCCGCCATCGCGACCCAGAAGGAGGAGGTTCACTGATGCGCCCGATCTCCCTGACCGCCACCGCCTTCGGTCCCTTTGCTCAGACGCAAACGATCGACTTCACCAAGCTTGGAGCGCGGTCCTTCTTCCTCATCGAGGGGCCAATCGGCTCGGGCAAGACCTCCATCCTCGACGCCATCTGCTTCGCCCTCTACGGCGTGAGTTCCGGTGACGAGCGTGAGGGGTCCGACCTGCGCAGCCACCACGCCAAGCCCGAGACGCTGACCACCGTCATCTTCGAGTTCGAACTCGGGTCCGGCGAGACGGCCCGGCGCTACCGGGTCCAACGCGCCCCCACGCAGGTGCGCCCAGCACAACGCGGCGAGGACCGTACGGTCACCGTCCAGACCACCGCCACCATCTGGGAGGTCACTCCAAACGGCACGGAGGTCGCCACCACCCGCGGGGGCATCAAGGATGTCAACGCCAAGGTGGAGCAACTGATCGGCGTGTCGGCCGACCAGTTCCGGCAGGTCATCATGCTCCCGCAGGGCAAGTTCCGTGAGTTCCTCGCCGCCGACTCTGGCGGTCGACGCACCGTCCTTGAGAAGTTGTTCGGCACCGAGGTCTACCGCCGGATCGAGGAGGAGTTGCGCGAGGCGGGGCGCGAGGCCGCCGACGCCGCCGCGCGTGCCCGTACCGATCTTGAGATCGTGCTTGGGCCGCGCGGGGTGCAGACCGTCGAGGCGTTGATCTCGTTACGCGAAGAGACCGACGCCGCCGCGACCGCCCGCCGTGCCGAGGCGACCGCCGCCGGTACCCGTGCCACCGAGGCCGAAGCCGCCCTCGCCGCCGGGACCGAGGCGGGGCGCCTCATCGCCGAGCGCACCACCGCGGACGCCGCCGTCGCCATCCTCGAGGCCGACCTGCCTGCGCGTCAGGCCGACCGCGCACGCCTTGACGCCGGGCGCAAGGCCCTCCCCGTCGTGCCGGTCGAGGGGCAGGTCGAGGAGGCACGCAAGCGCCGCGACACCGCCGCGCAGGAACTCGCCGCGCGTCGCCTCGCCGCGACCGCCGCGCACGAGGCCCTTGATGGCGCCCGTACGCGCCTCGCCACCGAGCAGGCGCGCAAGCCCGAACGCGACGACGCCACGCAACGCGTGCAGGACCTCGAACGGCTCAAGCAGGCGGTCGCCGACCTTGCCTCCCTGCGGGCCGATCTGGCCGTGGCGCAATCCGCCGCATCTGAGGCCGATCGCGCCGTCGCCATCGCCGAGGAGGCAGAGACCGCCGCGACCGCCGCCCTCGAAGACCTGCGCACGCGCATCGGCACCCTGCAGGTGGAGGCCGCCAAGCTGGAGGGCGCACGCGTCGTCGCCGACGGCGCCGCCCAGAAGGTGCAGGCGCGGGCCGACCTCGAGGCGAACCGCACGACCCTCGCCACCGCCATCGTTACCCGCGACGCCGCCGAGGCCGCGGCGACCCACGCCGCCGAGTCGCGCGCCGCTCTCGAAGCGCGCGTGAGCGATCTGCGCGCGGTCGTCGCCCGGCAAGACGGCGCGGCCCTCTTGGTCTCCCGGGTCACCGACACCCTGAAGGCACGTCACACCCTCGATGCCGACCGGGCATCGCTTGCCAAGGCCACCGACGCGCACACCGCGGCCGTGGCAACCCACGCCTCCACCGTCACCGCGCTTGAGGAATCGCGCGCCCGCCACGAGGCCACCTTCCACGCGTGGACCGCCGGATTGGCCGGGCGCCTCGCCACGACCCTCGTCGAGGGTGACCCCTGCCCCGTCTGCGGCTCCGACCACCACCCATCCCCAACCACACCCGGAGGGGACGACGCGCCGGTTTCGGACGAAGACCTGAAGGCCGCCGACCGTGCCCTCAAGAGTGCTTCCGACGCCGAACGCCGCGCTGCCGAGGCCGTCGCCGCACGCAAGTCTGAGGTCGACAACCTCAACGACAAGGTTGCGACGGTGGTCGAGGCCCTCGGCGACGCCGCCACCGTGCCCGTCGCGGATTTGCAGGGGCGCAAGGCGCAGGCCGACACGGAGCTTGGCGCGATCGCCGACGCCGCGACGCAACTCAAGGAGGCCGAGGCCGGCATTGACGCGGCCCGTACCGCCGAACGCGACGCCACCGAGGCCGTTGCGGGCGCACGAACGACCGTCGACCAACTTGAGGTGAAGGTGGCGACGGCGATCACGGCCCTCGGCGCCGACGCCACCGTGCCCATCACCGATGTGCAGGGGCGCAAGGCGCAGGCCGACGCCGACCTGCAGGCGGCGCAGAAGGCATCCGACGACCTCGCCGACGCCTCCGGCCGCGAACCGGCC
>CAILQO010000167.1 GCA_903836285.1 uncultured Chloroflexota bacterium | reverse complement strand
TAGCACTCCCAGTCCTTTGTCGGGCCAAAGATGCGCTCGCAGAAGAGACCGTCCTTTTCAGGCTTGAGGGTGCGGTAGTTGATCGTCTCAGGCTTGGTTACCTCGCCGTACGACCACGACCGGATCTGCTCCGGCGAGGCAATGGCGATGCGGATCGCGTTGAAGTCGTTGACTTCCATATCAGGAGGTCTCCATCGCCCCGCAGGGCATGCAGGGCGTCAGTCGCGGTCCTCGAGGCCCTCGAGGTTGATGCCAAGCGCCGGCAGCTCGTCACCGGACTCGTCCACGAGACGGATAGGATCCTCGTTTTCGTTGAGCACGTCCACGCTCAATCCAAGGCTCTGAAGCTCCTTGACAAGCACCTTGAACGACTCGGGAACGCCCGGCTCCATGATAGGGTCGCCCTTGACGATCGCCTCGTACGTCTTGACGCGACCGACGATGTCGTCAGACTTGACCGTCAGGAGCTCTTGGAGGATGTGGGCGGCGCCGTATGCCTCGAGAGCCCACACCTCCATCTCACCGAATCGCTGACCTCCGAACTGCGCCTTACCCCCAAGGGGTTGCTGGGTGATCAGGGAGTACGGCCCAGTCGAACGTGCGTGGATCTTGTCCTCGACAAGGTGGGCAAGCTTGAGCATGTAGATGTGCCCGACACAAACGTCCTGCTCGAACGCGTCACCTGACCTGCCGTCGTAAAGCTTTGCCTTGCCGTTCGCGTTGAAGACCGACGGGCGATAGCCGTCTTCCCCTACCTCGCCGACACCGGTGGCCTCGCCTGCCCGGGCAAGCAGCGAGCTGATGTCTTCCTCGTTTGCGCTGTCGAAAACGGGGGTCGCCGCCTTGAACCCGAGCGCCGACGCTGCCCAACCAAGGTGGGTCTCAAGGATGGTGCCAATGTTCATGCGCGATGGAGCACCAAGCGGGCTCAGAATGATGTCAACCGGAGTGCCATCCTCCAAGAAGGGCATGTCCTCGACCGGCAAGACGCGCGCGATGACACCCTTGTTGCCGTGGCGCCCGGCCATCTTGTCACCTTCGGTCAGCTTGCGCTTCACTGCCACGGAGACGCGGACCATCTCGTGAACACCGGCAGGGAGCTCGCCGGCACTCGAGTCGTCGCGCGAGAACTTCTTGACATCGACAACCTTGCCGTATTCGCCGGAAGGCACACGCAGTGAGGTGTCCTTCACCTCGCGCGCTTTCTCACCGAAGATGGCCCGTAGCAGCCGTTCTTCGGCGGTCAGCTCGGTTTCGCCCTTCGGCGTGATCTTGCCGACGAGAATGTCCCCCGCGCGTACCTCGGCGCCCACGTAGATGATCCCGGAATCATCGAGGTTTCGAAGCGCCTCTTCTCCAACGTTCGGGATGTCGCGGGTGATCTCTTCGGGTCCCAGCTTGGTATCCCGAGCCTCCACCTCATACTTCTCAATATGAATGGAGGTGAACTTATCTTCCTGCACGAGCCGTTCACTGAGCAGGATCGCGTCCTCAAAGTTTCCGCCTTCCCAGAACATGAAGGCGCAGAGCACGTTCTGCCCGAGCGCCAGCTCGCCGCCTTCGGTCGACATGCTATCGGCGAGGGGCTGTCCCTCCACGACGCGATCACCTCGCGACACGATCGGGCGCTGATTAATGCAGGTGCCTTGGTTGCTGCGGATGAATTTGCGCAGCGTGTGACGGTGGGGCACACCGTCATCGCCGAGCACAACGATCTCGGTAGCGGTCGAACTGAGGACCTCGCCCGAAGCCTTTGACAACACGACTTGGCCCGAGTCTCGGGCAACTTGCCGCTCTACGCCGGTCGCAACATAGG
>CAILQO010000166.1 GCA_903836285.1 uncultured Chloroflexota bacterium | reverse complement strand
TTCGGCGGTGTCGAGCGTCTGAAGTCGGCGCAAGGCCTCACGCACGGCAACCCGGCCCTCGGCGACCCCTTCGAGCAGGATGCGCACGTCGCGTTCGTCCATCGGAGGCGGGTTGTCCTTGGTGGTGGTCGCCCGACGGCCTTACGGCCGAAGGTGCGTTCGGAATCGTTCGGCCCTGTGGGGCCATAACCTTGCCAGTCGCGCTGAAGAATCGCCTCTGACGTGGCGATATTGTGGAGCCATGGCGGGTCGGGCGGCGTCCGATCTGTCGCGCATCGCATGGTCGCGGTGCGGGCGTCACAAGGCCGGTTCGGCATGTGATCCGCGCCGTCGAATCCGAGGTGGTCGCTTGCCCGCATCAGCCCAGGTTGCCGGCGCGTCGCCGATTCTCTGCTTCTCCCACCTGCGGTGGGACTTTGTGTGGCAGCGGCCGCAGCACTTGATGTCTCGCTTCGCGCGTGATCGTCGTGTGTACTTTATTGAGGAACCGATCTTTGAGGGGGATGCGGGTATAGCGCCAGACGGTGCCATGCTCCGGCTCGACCGTTCCCCAACCGGCGCGCCGCCGGCTTCGCCAACGAGTGGCGTGACCGTCGTCAGGCCGGTGTGCCGGGATCCTGGCACCGGCGGTGGGCCTGTCCTCGACCGCGTATACGCGCGCCTAATCGCAGGATTGGTTGAGGCCGACGGCTTGATTGACCCCGTCGCGTGGTTCTACACGCCAATGCTTCTGCCCGGGATCGAACTGCTCGGTGACATCCGTGTTGTCTACGACGCCATGGACGAGCTGACGCTGTTTCGGTTTGCCCCGGATGGACTTGCGGGCCGGGAGGAACAGCTGCTGCGCCGGGCGGCCGTGACCTTCGCGGGTGGTGCGAGCCTCGGCGAGGCAAAGGCGACGCGCCACCCACGGGTGCGCACGTTCCCGAGTGGCGTGGACACCAATCACTACAGGCAGGCGCTTGATCCGCTGCTGCCGCTGCCAGAAGACTTGTCCTCGTTACCTGAACCACGCGTCGGGTACATCGGCGTGATTGATGAGCGCATCGACTACGAGCTGCTGCACGAGGTCGCCGCCCGTCGACCCGGGATCTCTTGGGTGATGGTCGGGCCTGTCGTCAAGGTATCGCCTGACGAATTGCCCGTGGCCCCGAACTTGGCGTACTTGGGCCAGAAGACCTATGCGGAGCTACCGGCATATGTCCGCGGCTTCGCAACCTGCATGATGCCGTTTGCGCTCAACGACGCAACAAGGTTCATTTCGCCGACCAAGACCCTTGAATACATGGCGGCGCACCGCCCCATTGTCTCCACGGGCGTGACGGACGTCGTCCGCTTGTATGGCGACGTGGTGCGGGTTGCACCAGACGCTGGTACTTTCGCAGACCAAGTCGATGGTGCGCTCGCCGAGTCTCGTGAAGCCCGCGACGCTCGCGCGCTTCTCGAACAGTCGCACCTTGCTCGGAATTCGTGGGAACACATCGCCAAGGGAATGGACTCGGAGATGCACTTGGCCTTTGGCGAGCGGCAGAGGGGCCACCGATGAACGTCTCCGAGGTTGCGGTCGATGTTCCCGTGCCCGACCACCCCGACCAGTCGATTCCATTGTGGAACGTGCCGCGGGTAGGGTTCATCCGCGACTACGACGTGCTGGTCGTGGGTGCCGGCTTCGCCGGGGCGGTCATCGCCGAGCGTTTGGCCTCGCAGGCAGGGAAGCGGGTGCTTGTCTGTGATCGGCGACCGCACATCGCCGGAAACGCGTACGACCACCACGATGAGGCAGGGATCCTCGTCCACAAGTATGGCCCGCACATCTTTCACACGAACGCCGCACGGGTCGTGGCGTATCTCTCGCAGTTCACAGAGTGGCACCCGTACTCACACCGCGTTCTGGCGCAGGTCGACGGGAAGTTGCTGCCGATGCCAATATCGCGGGCCACGGTCAACGAGTTATATGGCCTCGACCTCCGTGACGACGAAGCATGTGCTGCTTACTTCGCGTCGGTGGCCGAACCGGTCTCTCACGTGCGGACTTCGGAGGACATTGTCGTCTCGAAGGTTGGACGTGACCTGTACGAGAAGTTCGTCCGCAACTACACCCGAAAGCAGTGGGGCCTCGACCCATCCGAACTCGACTCAAGCGTGCTCGCCCGTATCGCCCCGCGAACCAACGAGGACGTCCGGTACTTCACCGACAGCTTCCAAGCAATGCCTCGCGACGGCTTCACGGCGATGTTCAGCCGCATGCTGGCACATCCGAACATCACGGTCCGTCTCGGCTCAGACTTTCGTGAGCTCGTAGACGTCGTTCCGCACCGGACGCTGGTCTACACCGGTCCAATCGACGAGTTCTTCGGGTTGCGCTTCGGCAAGCTGCCGTACCGGTCACTGGAGTTTCGTCACGAGACCTTGCCGGTCGAGCGTGCGCAACCTGTCGCGGTGGTGAATTACCCGAACGACTACGACTACACCCGCCGGACCGAGTTCAAGTACCTCACCGGGCAAGCGCACCCGATGACGTCGGTCGTGTACGAGTTCCCGCGGGCCGAGGGGGACCCGTACTACCCGGTGCCCCGTCCCGAGAACACTTCGACATACCGGAAGTACAAGGAACTGGCGGACCAGACGCCCGACACATTCTTTGCCGGTCGCTTGGCGACGTACCGCTACCTCGACATGCACCAGGTTGTCGGGCAAGCATTGGCCGTCTTTCAAGACATCGTGGAAACGCCGGTCGGCCAACCCGCCTCGTCGCTGGTGGCCAGATAGGCAACCGCGAGTGCTATGGCACGTCCGGCGGGGTAGGGACGCCTGTGCGTATCACCACCCGGCCTCGCGGGCGCAAGCCCACGAAGGAGGTTCGTGCCTGATCGACGGCATCGCGGATGGTGCCGGTTGCGGTGCGGCGCGCGCGCGCCACGTTGCCAGCGGCAATCGCTCTCGCGGCGGTGATGGTCGTCGCGAAGCCAACTCCGGCGGCGAGAGGGCGCACAACGAACCGTTCGAGTCCCCGGGAGGCTGCTTCGTCGGCGTCGCCCGCCTTCTTGCCTATCCACCGCAAGCCGCGCACCATCGAATCGGTTGCGGCACCGGTACCGGCAGCCATGCCGAACCAGATGGCGAAGCCGATTACGGACGAGATCCACGTCATCAGGGCGATCACGAAGATGCCAAGGTCCCTGCCAACGGTGACCGCGTCGCGACCGCCAAGCTCAACGGTGGCGACACCGATGGCGCAAGATCCCAGGAGCGTGCCCGCAACGGCCCCGAGGACCCACGTGACCAGCTGCTTCATGGGCGACTCACGTGCGGAGGGGCTCGACCGGCACGGGCGGGACGGTCGCGTGCGCGCGGACGTCGCGATACCGCCCAAGGATGTCGGCTTCGGCTTGCCTACCGGCGGTGCGAGCCTCCTCACGGGTGCGAAGGAACTCGCGCTTCAGGCGCTCCAACAGGTCACGTCCTGCCTCCGGAGCGAACAGCCAGACCGCGGCAATTGCTATCAGGGCGCCGACTAACAGTCCGGCCGTAAACCACGGGTCCCGCCGGCTCATCGGATGCCTCCGCGCAAGATGGTGCCCATGTTGGTGGAGAATGTTCGCGCTGCTGCTGCCATGCCGGCAAGGCGCGCGACCGGCCGGATGACGGCGTCGCCAACGACGGTGCTGGTACCCCGGACCGTTTCACTGGTACGGCGCACCGACTCGAGGATTGGGGCCACCTCCTCGCGGAGTGAGCGCACGAGAACCCACATTCGCCATGCGAGGACGATCAGGGCGACATTCGCGGCAAGCGAGGTCAAGGCGACTGCGATGATGACGACGTCACGCGTCGCCCCTAGCCACTCCACTCGAGCCTCCCACGGGCCACATGTTCCCACATGCCGGCACGGGGCCGCTGAGCCGGCGATTCACCCGGCGGGTGCGTCACGCGTTCGATGAACGGACGGTGGCTCGCCTTCCTCGAGGAACGACCGGTGGACGCGCTTGCGCGACTTGAGACCTGGCTGCAGTCAATCGTTGAAGGGCCGGCGCGATGGTTGACTGGCCAACGGTTGCAGCCGGTGGAGATCGCTCGCCGGCTGGCGGTGGCGATGGATGATGGGATTCTCGTGACCGGTGAGCGGCCGATCGCTCCGAACCGGTTTGTGGCGACCTTGGGAGCGCCGGATCACGCGCCTCTCGCGGGAATCACGGAATCGCTCGAACGCGAGCTCGAGCGGTTCTTGGAAGCGGAGTGTTCGGATCGCGGGTATCGGTTCTCCGGAGTGCCACGTGTGGAGCTGCGCCTCGACACCGCGCACCCCTCCGGGAAAGTGACGGTCGTTGCGACCCACGAAGCACCGCTGGACATGACGCCTGCCCCAACCCGCGTGCTTCAGGCCATTTCGCGACAGCCACGGGCGTCTGGAATCCTGCTGCGCGCCAAGGGCCGTTCGTGGACGCTCGCTCCGGGTGACCGGCTTGTTGTCGGCAGGGAAGCGACGTGCGACATCGTCCTTGACGACGACAGCGTGTCGCGCCAACACGCGTCGATCACCTTCACCACAGTTCGGCGGAGGGTGGTGGCAGTCGAAGTCGAGGACCTTGGCAGCACCAACGGCACCCTAGTGGATGGGAAGGCGGTCGCGAGCGCAGTGGTCCTGCCTGGCTCGACGCTCAGGTTTGGCGACGTCGACGTGCACGTTAGTGAGGGCACGTCCACGTGACTGCACTTGCCGGAACGGAGGCGATGATCCTCGCCCTACGGGTCGGATTCGCCGCGTCGCTCTACCTGTTCGTCGCGGTTGCGATCATCGCCCTGCGCCAGTCACTCGCGACTGCCTCACCGGTTGTCCGGATCGCACCGGCCCGCCTGTTGCTGGTTCGAGCAGGATCCGTGGGTGACGAGGCGGGGCGCGCGGTCACCCTCGCTGGGCCGTCGGTCACGATCGGACGCTCGCCGACGAACGATATCGTCGTGCGCGACGACGGCGTGTCTGCCCGGCACGCGCGATTGGAAAGCCACGGTGACCGGTGGGTGCTCGCCGACGTAGGGAGCCGGAACGGCACGAGGTTAAATGGGCGCGCCGTGAACGGACCTGCACCGCTTTCTCACGGTGACGAAATTGGCCTTGGCGAGCTCTTGTGGCGGTTTGAGATCGCGACGGCTACTGGAGCGAAGCGGTGATTGGTGCGCCGCACCGCCACGTTCTTCCCACGCGCGTACGCATCCTCCCCCTGCCTCTCTCGCGGTCAAATGGCGTGGGAGAGGCGCACATGGGTGACGGCCGATGGTGACATGGCGGATGCGAGGACGTTGGCTCGAGGCGTTGTTGCTCGCCGTTGCGCTGCTTCCGCTGTTCCTCGGGACGGCGCTGCTTGCTGTCACTTGGGAGCGGGCACTCGGAGACGCGCGCTTTTGGCCCGCATATGCGGTCGCAACTGCGGTCGGGGTGGTGCACCTCGCACTCGTGATCGGAGGTCACCGCGGCGACGAGGTGGTTCTGCCGGCCGTGGCGTGCCTCGCCGGGATTGGCATCGTGCTCGTGACACGGCTCGTGCCGGATGCCGCGCTACGCCAATCAGCTTGGCTGGCCTTGGGTGCGATCGCCGCACTTGTGGTGGCGTGTGGGCCATGGGACACGCGTCGGCTGGAACGGTTCAAGTACGCCGTTCTCGTGGCGGGGATTGGCCTTGTCGCGGTCACCCTTGTTGCCGGTCGAGACCTGAACGGCAGCGGCGACCGGCTTTGGCTGGGGCTGTTCGGCTATGTCTTTCAACCGAGTGAGCTCCTGAAGGTGCTGCTCGTGGTCTTCCTCGCGGGCTACCTGTCAGAGAAGCGTGAGGTGATCCTTGTGGCGCCGGCGCGGGTCGGTGGGTTGCCGGTGCCGCCCTTGGCGTACCTGGTGCCGGTCGTCGCGATGTGGGGTGGGTGCCTCGTCGTGCTCGTCGTCCAGCGCGACCTGGGTTCGGCCCTGTTGTTCTACGGCACGTTTCTCGCGATGCTCTACGTCGCAATTGGCAGGGTGCACTACGTGCTTGCGTCGCTCGCAGTTTTCGGCATGGCTGCGGTCGCCTGCTACTTCCTTTTCGCCCATGTGCGACTTCGGGTCGAGGTGTGGCTCGACCCCTGGATCGACCCCCAAGGGAGGTCCTACCAAATCGTGCAGGCGATGTACTCGATGGCATCCGGGGGGCTTGCCGGGCGCGGGCTCGCGAACGGGTACCCGCTCTACGTACCCGCCGCGCACACTGACTACCCGTTCGTGGCGTTCGCGGAGGAGGCCGGCCTCGTCGGATCGCTCGCACTGCTCCTGATGTACGCCATCCTGGTTGTTGCGGGCCTGGGGGTGGCGTTGCGCGCGCGCGACCCGTACCGTCAGCTCCTTGCGACCGGGGTCGTCGCCTTGATCGGGTTTCAGGTGGTCACCATCATCGGCGGCAATGTGCGCCTGATGCCACTCACCGGGGTCACGCTGCCGTTCGTGAGCTACGGCGGATCCTCGATGCTGGCGTCGTGGTTGATGGTGGGTCTCCTCCTTCGGGCGTCGCACGAGGAGGCGGTTGCCGCCGCACGTGCATGACCGGGACCGGAGGCGGCATGGCCCCGCAAGTGCGCGCGCTCGGCACATTCGTCCTGGCGACCTTCGCGGTCCTGGCGGGCTTCGCGGGCTACTGGCAGGCAATCGCCGCGCCATCACTGTCGGCAACTCCCCAAAACCCGCGACTCTTCCAGGACGACCGGCGAGCGCTGCGTGGACGGATCCTTGACTGGCAGGGCAACGTGCTGGTCGAGTCGCGTCCCGATGGATCCCGGCGCCTCACCGTGCCATCCCTTGGCCATGTCGTGGGGTATCGGTCTGCCCGATATGGCACGACGGGGGTGGAACTGGCCGAGGATGCCGCGCTGTCCGGAACGGGCGGGCCGCTGTCGATGGATGACCTCCTCCGGCAGGTGGCGCAACTGCCGGGTCGCGGGGCGGACGTACGGTTGACGATCGATGCTGGTGTGCAGTCGGCCGCAGCGATGGCGCTGGGCACGGCAGGTGGCGCGATCGTGGTGCTTGACACCCGCACCGGCGCAGTCCTTGCGATGGCGAGCAACCCGGTGATCGATCCTGACGGGATCGACGCGCGTTGGTCCGCGCTCCTTGCGGATCCTGCAAAGCCGCTCGTGCATCGGGCGGCGCAAGGCTTGTACGTGCCCGGAAGCACCTTCAAGCTCGTGACGGCCGCGGCTGGGATCGACCTTGGGATCGTGACCCCTGCGACATCCGTTTCTGACCCGACGGGCGAGACGGTGATCGACGGCTTTCGGATCACCGATGCGGAGCGTCCACCGCGGGCAACGTTTGATTTCGCACACGGCTTCGCGTGGTCGTCGAACGTTGTGTTCGCCGACTTGGGGCTCAAGATCGGCGAGGCGCGTCTGCGCGAGTACGCGGCTCGCTTCGGCATTGGCACGGCACTGGCACTGGGTATCGACACGAGTTCGTCGAGTGTTGGCCGGACGCGGCCCATGTCGGCGTCGTTGCTTGCCTCGACGGCGTTTGGGCAAGGCGAGTTGCTGTTGTCTCCCCTGCAGGTTGCTGTCGTCGCCGCCACGATTGCACGAGATGGAGACGTGCCTCGCCCGTGGATCGTCGCGGAGGTTCTGGCGCGCACCGACGCCGGTCCCCGGACGCTTCGGCGAAACGAACCGACTTCGCTCGGGCGGGCAGTGTCCGCGCAGACGGCCGGGGCGATGCGGGCGCTGATGGGACTTGCGGTCGAGGATGGCTTCTCGAAGGCGGCGGCCGTTCCGGGTGTCCGAGTTGGCGGCAAGACAGGGACGGCGCAGAGCGTCCCTGGGCAGCCGGACCACGCTTGGTTCGTCGGGATTGCCCCGCTTGACGCACCGCGCGTGGCGGTCGTGGTGCTCAGGGAGTTTGGCGGGTGGGGCTCGGAGGCGGCGGCACCGTTGGCGAAGCCGGTGATCCAAGCGTCGCTGCAGGCGACTGCGCGCTAGGTGGTGCGCCGCCGATCATCCGCATCAAGCCTGCGAACGCCCAGATTGACACACCAAGCATGGTGCCAAGGGCAATGAAGCCGATCCCAATAACCGGTGAACCGGTCGTCCCCACGATCCACCACGCACCGGAACCGACCGCGACCGCCATCGCCACGTAGGCGAGGACTTTCGCGCCGACGAGTTGGCCTCGGATTGCCGTGAGGAACCATCGGCGTTCGTCGCTCATCGGGCGCGATTTGCGCCTGACCACTCGCACGCCCGGCGGGTTCCGTGGGTCAGTCGGCAAGGACATGGGGCAAGTGTTCCACGCCTGGCTCCTTCCCGGGTGTCAAGGTCACCGCAATCAGGTCCACCCGCCATGCGGTTGTGTCCGGGTGCAAGCCCCGTGCCACGAGGTACTCGAACGCGCAAGCGGCCATGCGACTCCGCTTGCGCGGAGTAAGGCTCTCCACACCTGTCCCGAACGATTCGGTGCGTCGCGCGCGGACCTCGATCAAGGCAAGTTCGGTCTGATCGCGCACGATAAGGTCAATCTCGCCAGACGGCGTGCGCACATTCGTCTCGAGGACCTCCCATCCGCAGGCCAAGGCGTACGCCACGGCGATTGCCTCGCCGGCGCGGCCAGTGCGTTGGCGCGCAGTGGGTGTCCTGCTCACTGGACTCCCCAGGAGGCGAGGAAATCCAGTTGCCCCCGGGAGATGGCGTGCCTATTGGGGGGCGGTGGCAGTGCTGGCTGTCGTGTCTCGCCGCAGCCATCCAAGTGCTGCATCGGCTGGAAGCGCCGACGGTGCAGTGGAGTCAAGCCGTGACGAATGAGGGCACGGAAGTGGTCATGCGTGCCGTAACCGACGTGGCGGTCGAAGCCGTACGTTGGGAACGGGTAGGCCATCGCACCCATGTATGAGTCACGGGCAACCTTTGCGACTAGGCTGGCACAGGCGATGGCGAGGCACTGGCGATCACCTCGTACGATCGCACGCTGGGGCGACGGCAAGCCGGCGAGCGGGTACCCGTCCACCAGCAGGATGCTGCCCGTGACCGCCGCGCCGGCGGTTCGTCGTGCGTGCCATCCGGCGCCTTCGACCGCACCGCCCCGAGCTTTTGATGCGAGGGCGGCGACGGCGCCGCGCATGGCGACGTGGGTGGCCTCGGTCGCGCCCACGGCGTCGATCAGGTTGGCGTCCGCCCACCCTACGGCGGCGGAAGCGACCGCGAGGATTTCCCGGTTGAGTGCGTACCTCCGCGCCGGGGCGACCCGCTTCGAGTCGTCTGCGTCGCGCAAGGAATGGGGGTCCGAGTAGATCGCGGGCGGGACTGCGACCGCACCGGCAACGACCGGTCCGGCCCATGCCCCGCGACCGACCTCGTCGACGCCGACGATGTTCGCATGGCCGTCACGGAGGAGGGCCATCTCAATGCGCAGGTCGCCAAGCCGGCGTGTCAGCGGCGTCGGAGCTCCTTGATGCGGGCCGCCTTACCGGTAAGGCCACGCAGGTAGTACAGCTGCGCCCGACGGATCTTGCCTCGGCGCATGACCTCAATGCGATCAATCTTGGGTGAATGCAGCAGGAAGGTGCGCTCGACCCCAATGCCGGAGGAGATCTTTCGGACAGTGAACCGCGTGAGTACGCTGCCTCCCACGTAGCGCATGCAGACGCCTTCGAATGCCTGGAGGCGCTCGCGAGTCCCCTCAGTCACCTTAACTTGCACACGCACGGTGTCGCCAGGGCCAAACTGAGGGACATCAGCGCGGAGCTGCTCGCGGTTAAGTTCGTCGATGACGTTCGCCATGTTCGGGGACTCCGAGGGCGCATCCGGCAGGGGGGTGGCGACGATGGCCCGCCCGCGTTGGGGATGCGAAGTTCGGGTCGCGGCCAAAGCCGAACCCACTGATGGTGCATGGTACCAGTCAGCCCCGGCCATTCGGGGGGGAGTGGCGCCGGCGTCGCGGTCGTGGTGACGGCTCGTCTGCGCGCGAGAGACGGTCATTGACCCACCATCGGGCATACATGTCTGGTCGTCGCTGTCGAGTGCGTTCGATGGACTGGGCGCGACGCCACGCCTCGACTCGGGCATGGTTGCCGGAGGACAGCACGTCCGGGATCGCAGCTCCCTCGAACTCGGGTGGGCGCGTGTAATGGGGGTACTCGAGGAGGCCGTCGGCATGGCTTTCGTCCACGGCGGAATGGGGCGACCCGAGCGCGCCGGGAAGCAGCCGGATCACGGCGTCGACGATCACAACCGCGGCGACCTCACCCGCCGACAGAACGTAATCACCGATCGAGACCTCGCGATCGATCGAGCCGCTTCGAACTCGCTCATCGACCCCCTCGTAGTGGCCGCACACCAGGAGGAGGCGCGGAACGGATGCGAGTTCGGAGACGATGCGCTGCGTCAGGACTTCGCCCTGCGGGCATACCAGGATCCGCACCGGAGGAACTGGGCCATCAGCCGAGATCTCACGGATCGCCGTGATCAATGGACGAGGGGTCATGATCATGCCCGCGCCGCCGCCATACGGCTTGTCGTCGGCGCTGCGGCGTCGGTCAAACGTCCAATCGCGAAGGTCATGTACGTGCAGGTCAGCGATACCTGCTGAGGTCGCTCGTGCAACGATGCTGTGGCGCAAAGGGTCGCGAACCATGTCGGGGAAGAGCGTCAAGACATCGATGCGCATCGCTGGCTCACTGGAATGTGCATTGAACGTAATGCGTCAGGATCACATGCGCCATGTCCCCCTATAAGGCCTTGGTGGACTTACTGAATGCTGTTCCCCCTGCCTCCCAGATCAGGGGTCTCACCCGGGACTGGACCCCATCTTGAATGTTGGGGCCGATGCAACGCTGCAATGTTCGCGGAGAGGTAATGGTTCCCAACTGCCGACCCTCCCAACGGTGCGGTCCAGTGGAGGCGGCCAGTTCTTGGTAGTTCGCGCATCGGTGCCGGCTGGCGATCAGGAAAGGGCGAGTGCAAGCGGCTCACGCCCTTCCGGGTGATCAGTCGAGGAGACCTGGCATTACGGTCACGGTGACTGTCCGCCCGTCGACGTCCACGTTCCGGACGACATCCGGGATCGACGGGATGAGGACCTCGCCCCGTGCGCCGCGGACGACATAGACGTCGTTGCTGCCGGTGCGCAGGATTTCGGCAATCCGCCCGAGGTCGTCACCGGTGTCGGTCACAACCATCGACCCGATCAGCTGGTGAACGAAGTACTCACCGGGTGGCAGCTTGACTGCTTCGGCTTCGGGGACATAGAGCATCGTCCCGAAGAGGCGCTTTGCGTGTTCCCGTGTCGTGACCACGTCAAGACGCAAGGTGACCCCAAGACCGTGCACGCCGCGGCCGAGGATACGTGCGGGGAGCAGTTCCGGGCCGATGAAGACTCGCTTGATCTTCTGGAAGCGCCCAGGCTGATCGCTGAATGGTTGCACCCGAACGTCGCCCCGGGGGCCGAACGCACCCATGACCTGCCCGACGGCGATGCACTCATCGATGCCGCCGGCGGGAGGGATCAGCGAAGGTGGAATGACCGGTGCTGGAACGACCGGCGGCGGGAGAACTGAAGGTACGCGGAGCCGGGATCGCATGCCGGGCCGGCGGGATGCCGGCGCCATCAGCCGATTTCGAGGATCGCGCGCCGACGGCGGCGCATCGCTGCCGTCGCGAGGAGGGACCGCATCGCCTTGGCAACACGCCCTTCCTTGCCGATCACCTTGCCCGTGTCGCCTTGGGCGCACGTCAGCGAAACGACCACAGTTCGGCCGGCTTCCCGCTGCTGGACCTGAACCTCGTCCGGTTCGTCGACGAGGCCGCGCGCGATGAACTCGACAAGGGGCTTCATGTCTGCCTATCCGTTCGCTTCAGGAGGCGTGTGCCGCGGCTTCGTGCTCTTTCCGGGCCTTCTTCGCAGCGATTCGGGCCTCTTCCCATGCCTTCAGGATCCCGGCGTGGCGGAGAAGGATTCTCACCCGGTCCGAGGGCTGGGCGCCGTTGAGCAGCCACTTCACCGCTAGGTCGGTCTTCAGGACGACGGTCGCCGGCGATGTCATCGGGTCATAGTGACCGATGATCTCGACGTGCCGTCCCTCACGGGGATGGTCGCTCTCGGTGACGATCACGCGGTAGCTCGGGCGCTTCTTCGCCCCGAGACGCGTCAGGCGCATCCTCAGCACGCATGTTCTCCTTGGGAGGCTGGCAGTCGGGCCTCTTGACTCGAACCACCGGGTTTCTGGCGGTTCTGGTCGGGAGATGCCGGAGCGTCCGCTGCCAGAGTGATTCGCGTCAGAGGCATCACGGCACTCGGTACGCGACAGATCGATCGCAAGTGTACGTGACGGCGGAGATGGCACCGCCGCCGTTGCCTCACAGATCGGGGAGGTCGAGGTACTCCGACATCAGGGGGTACATGCGCCGACGCTGCTGGGGGTCGGCGACCTCGATCCCGAGATGGTTGATCAGGTTTTTCGACTCCTCGACCCATGCGCCCCAGCAGTCGGCGCACACACTTGCAAGCACCCGCGCTCCGCGGGGACCTGCAAGCGGTGCCTCATTCAAGCCGGGGGCGTGGCGCTTGCATCGGCTGCATGTGACGTCGGCCATTTGCCGGAAGTCTAGCGACGTGAGCGTGGCGCGTGTTGCCTCATGAGCGCGCCGGCGCTAGCATCGCGCCATGGCAGGACGGCGCGGGCACGACGGTCCGATGCACCAAGGGCGCGTCGAGGCGATCAGCGCAGCATTGCTCGACGCCACCTTCGACCCGCAGCATTCGGGGGCGCTCTTCCTTCGTGAAGCCGCCGCGACTGCGATTCGATCGGGACTGACCAACGACGCCGATGTGATCGAGGGCATCGAGGGGAAGGCTGACCTGGCCGGTGCGCGGTTCATGGGGATTCGGATCGTGCCGGACGTGGCGGTGTATCCCGCCGGAGGCGCCCCCCGACCGGTTGATGCCTCCGCGCCGCGCGACCTCTTTGCCGTTGGGCCCCGACCCATCCGGGACGCTGCGCCGGAGGGCATCGCGGTGACGATCACCGTTCTGCGTCAGGATGCCCGTCCAGTGCAGGCGGCGATTGCGGACGCGGTGATCCTTGCAACCAGGTACGAAGCCGTGGTGGCGTTGGTGCTTGACCGGAGGATGTCTCGCCGTGACCCGTTCGGAGGAAGCGATAGCGGTGAGGCGCCCGCGCTATCCACAGGCGATCGTCGGCTCGTAGAGGCTCTGGCGCGCGACCATGGCATCACCATCGTGGTTCGGCGCCAGGATCCGTTCGGCTTCGCGTGACACCGTGCAACCTGGCTCAGCAACCCGGTGACCCTCCCGTACACTCGGGCGGATGTATCGCCGCGCTGTTATAACGGACGAGATTTCGCAGGACCTTGACCTCGCGGTAGCCATGGCCGCCGACTTTGGTCTCGACGGGATTGAGGTTCGTACCGCTTGGGACGTGCGCATCGACCGCATGTCACCTGAGCAACTGCGTCGGGTCCGTGACGTCGCAAGTGCGCGCGGACTCGTTGTTGCAAGCCTCGCCTCGCCGGTCTTCAAGTGCGCCATCGACGACCCTGCGGAGGTTGCGGAGCACTTCGAAATCCTCAAGCGGTGCATGGATGCGGCGCACGCACTTGAGACCCGGCTGGTTCGTGCATTCACCTTCTGGCGGCTGCCTGACCCGGCGTCGCGCCTCGCGGAAATCATGGACCGGTTTGCAGAGGCGACCCAGGTGATGGCCGGCTCGGGGCTGACGCTCGTGATCGAGAACGAGCACACGTGCAACGTCGCCACGTCCGGCGAGATTGCGGGTTTCCTCGGCAGCTTGGGTGACCCGTCCGTCCGGGCACTGTGGGACCCGTGCAACGCGTACTGGTCCGGCGAGAAAGACGCGCCTGGTGCCGGGTACGAGCGGGTGAGGCCGTATATCTCGCACGTGCATGTCAAGGATGCGGTTCCGACCGCAGATGGGGGGCACTCGGCGACGGTCCTTGGGGAAGGCGAAGTCGGGGTGGCCCGCCAACTTGAGGCGCTGCGGCGCGACGCGTACGAGGGCTTTGTCTCTCTGGAAACCCACTATCGCGTGCACGCTGCACTTGACGACGAGTTGGTCAAGCGTCCCGGAGGATCCGCCTTCTCCGCTGGTGGTGAGGAGGGAACCCGCCGGTGCCTCGTCGCCTGGAACGCGATGAACCTGCACGCGTGATCGACAGGCACCGTGGCGTGCGGACCCGTCGTTGCTGCCTCGCGCCTCCCCTGAGGCCACTTCGATGACCGCACGCCTTCTTGACGGAACATCGGCCGCGGCGGCTTGGCGCGCCGCCATCGCCGCGGACGCACGTTCTGTCGTTGACGACCTCGGCTACGCTCCGGTCCTGGCGACGGTGATCGCCCCCGGAGACCCGTCGTCTGCCGCGTACGCCCGGGCAATCTCCCGAACATGCGCGCGGGCTGGCGTTGGGTCACGCGTGGTGGAGCTGCCCAACGGCGGCGCGGACGCCGAACTGGTGGCGTGCTTACGCGAACTGAACGCCGACGATCACGTCCACGGGATCATCGTGCAGTTGCCCCTACCTCCGGCGTACACGGCCGCCGCCGTTGGGGCGACGCTTGCACCAGAGAAGGACGTCGACGGCGTTACGCCGTTGTCGGCCGGGCTCCTAGCGCTTGGGCGCCCAACCTACGTACCAGCAACCCCACTCGGCGGAATGGAGCTGTTGCGCCATCACGGCATCGGCGTCCGCGGCATGCGAGCGACTGTGGTTGGCCGCAGTGCCGTGATCGGGCGACCACTGGCCATGCTACTCATCGCCGAAGGCGCAACCGTGACGGTGTGTCACACCGCGACACGTGACCTCGGCGATGCGTGCCGGAACGCCGAAATCCTGTTCGTTGCCGCTGGGCGCCGGGGATTGGTGGACGCGACAATGGTCACCCCGGGTGCGGTGGTAGTCGACTTCGGCACGACGGTTGACGGTGAGGGACGGCTGCACGGCGACGTGCATTTCCCTAGCGTGTCGCAGGTTGCATCGTGGATCTCGCCGGTCCCCGGGGGAACGCTGCCGATGACGACGGTCGCGCTGCTGCGGAACACCGTCGAATCGGCACGGTTGGCAGCGTCGGGACGCGCCATCTCCCGAACCTAGGCGAGACGGGTGCGTACCCAGGCGACCCAGTCGCGCCCAAACGCCTCCCATGAGATACCGGTGGCTTGAAGGAATGTCCGGTCCCACGCCCGGGAGGCGGCAAAGTCGCGCGCAAGCGTCCAGAATGCGTCCATGCCAAACCGTTCGATGTAGTACCGGACACCGTGTGACGCGTGCGCGTAGGCAAGTGACACGTCGGCGCTGGTGTAGTTGCGACCCGGGTCGGTCCCCCACTCGATGACGTCGCTGGCCTTGTCGAGCGTCCATTCTCGACCGGCGCGCACTGCCCACGAGAGTTCACCGGCGCGCATGTGGTCCGCGACGTGTTCGGCAAGCCCCTCGGACATCCAGTGCGGGATACGCACAACCGAGACGATGTCGTCATTGACGAGGTGGGTCATCTCGTGCACGAGCGGGACAAGAAGCTTCTCGTCCGGCGCCTCATTCACTGGGCTGGTGCCGGCCCCATACGAATCCGGGGAGCGGAGGAGCACCGTGCCACGTGACCCTGGGAGGTACGCAGCCCATGTCGTGGAACCGCGCAGGCCCGAATGCGCTGCATAGGTCGGGTTGAGCGAGATGGTCGGGCGCACTCCCGCAGGAAGGGGCAAGCTCGCCCCGACCCTCGCCCACGCGGTCGTGGCGACCCCAGCGACGCGATCCAAGATATCCGCGTCCCAGTCGTAGTGAGAGATCGCAAACGCACCGCGATCGTCGAAGCGGCGTGGACCCAGTTCCTCGTTGAGCGGCTCGGCATGACGCCAGGTGCCATCGTTCGCGCGCGAGAAAACCCACGAACCGCGGTCGGTTGGCGGGAGACCTGCGCGTGCAAACTCGATGGTCGCCCGGACATACCCGCCTGGCTTGGCCTGCAAGGCCACCGGCGTCCCGCGCAACACGCTTGACCGTGGGCCACGGCCGGCGTCGAAATACTCGGTCTGGATGCGCCGCCACGTCGGGTTACGGAGATCCAACGTGGCAAGGAAAGCCTCCCGGTCGCCTTGTTCGAGAGCATCAGCTCGCGCACTCAGTGAGGCACCGATTCCCGCGAGCGCTTGACCGTCGGTCGTGCAATCGACGATCAACGCCTCGAGTTGACCGTAGGGCGCGCCACACGAACCCTGGCTTGAACTCTGTGCCTCTGCGCTCGAGTGCCGGATGAGACCAGTAGCGACGACAGCCATGGGCGTGGCCAGCAAGGCACGTCGACGCCACGAGACCGTCGCCGTTTCGTCAGCCTTCCCCATGTGCCATCCTCGTCACGCTCGTCGGCCCTATCACTTGCGTTCCCCTGAGGGCAGTCTAGCGGGCTGGGTACTAATCCAGCATGACTGGGGTGGCTTCGGGTGCTCCATCGTCGTGTTCCGGTGCGATACTGCCGACCCATGACCACCCAGTCCGCCGCCAACCTGAACCATGCGCCCCAGTACTCGGGCGACCTAACCGATCCCGCCCCGATTCTTGCGTGGCTTGGCACGGTGCCGACCGCCGCGTATCACGAAGACGGTATCGCGGCGTGCGTCCACGCGTTCGCGGCGCAGGTAGGACTGCCGGTCGAATCAGACGCCGACGGAAACCTTCAGGTTTGGCACCGGGGTGCGGGCAGCGAGGCGCGTCGACCGATCGCGGTGAGCGCGCACATGGACCACCCTGCACTTGAGGTCACAGGGATTGCCCCGTTGCGAGGGCGACTCCTCGGCAGCATCCGCCCGGAGTCGTTCGACAAACCGGTGCCAGTGCGGTTGTTCTGGCGTGGCGAGGACGGGTGGCAAGACGCCGGCGGTGCAGTCACGGCGGCGGCTCCACTCGAAGGCGACCCGGATGCGCGCGTTGGGTTGGAGTTGGACAGCCCGGATCACGTTCCGATCGGCGCCTTTGGCACCTTTGACTTCGGACCGGTGCATTGGGATGAGGATGGGCGCCTGCACTTGACCGCGTGCGACGACCTCGCCGGGTGTGCCATCACGTTGGCTTGGCTGGCCCGATGCGTGCGCGACGGCGTGCGCGCCGACTCCGGCGGGGTATTCACTCGTGCCGAGGAGGTAGGACTTGTCGGTGCGGCGGCGCTGGCGTCTCGACGGGGCCTGCCGGAGGATGCCCTTGTCGTTTCGATCGAAGCGAGCCGCGAACTGCCAGGCGCCACAATGGGCAATGGGCCGGTCATCCGTGTCGGCGACGCCGCGACGACGTTTCATCCAGCCGGCGATGCATTCTTCCGCGCCGCGCGAGATGTCCTGCGCCAGAGTGACCCACACGCGCGCGTCCAACGGCAGCTCATGAGTGGGGGGGTCTGTGAAGGGACGACGTATACCGCGGCCGGATACGTGACCGGGGCGGTCTGCGTGCCATTGGGGAACTACCACAACCAGCGGCCGGAAGGTGGGCTCGGCGCCGAGTTCGTGCATGTCGATGATCTGAGGGGGTGCGCGGCCCTCCTGCGAGCGACCTCGGGGCTGATCGCCGATGGGTTCGACTGGCCCAAGGACGATCCGCTGTCGCAGCGATACCTTGCGAGGCCAACGGCGCAGCTCGACCGATTGCGACGCAGTGCCCCGAGGTTGGACTGACTGCCTTCGCGTTGCGAGTCGCCCTCAGGGGTGCGTCTACGTAAGCGCCGCCCATGCGGCCGCGTGGAACGTCGCCCGCGCGGCACGGATTCGTGCAGGACTGTCACCGTGACGGGTCGGGTTCACCCGGTTCGTGAGGAGGACGGCCCAGATGCCCCAATCGGGGTCGACCATGAGCGACGTGCCGGTGAACCCGGTGTGCGAGAACGCGCGGTGCGAAGCGAGATCGTTTGGGATCGCAAATGGGTTGGGGGTGCGCACCCAACCGTAGCCCCGTGCAGACTGCGGGTCGATGCGCGAGGTGTGATCCGCGACTGCGGCGGTCACGGAGGAGCCGCTGAGAAAGCGACGCCCGGTCGATGTGCCACCCCCGGACCAGAACTGGGCGACCTTGGCGACGTCGTCGAGTGTGGCGAATAGCCCTGCGTGTCCGGCAACACCACCAAGCGCAAACGCGTTCTCGTCGTGGACGACGCCCCGCAGGAGTCCGCCTCGGTCCGCGACGACCTCAGTCGCGACGCACTCGATTGCGTGGTCCTGAGGCCGGTACGTTGCGCCGCCCAACCCGAGGGGCCCGAAGACGTGGTCTTGCGCAATGTCTGAGAGTGGGCACCCGTGAATCGCTTCGACGAGGAAGCCAAGCGTCATATAGCCGAGGTCGGAGTAGGTTACGGCGGTATCTGGCGATGCGTGAAGTGGTGTGGAAAGGACCCGGTGACGCACGGTGTCGATGTCGTCCCCGGCCTCCCAG
>CAILQO010000165.1 GCA_903836285.1 uncultured Chloroflexota bacterium | reverse complement strand
GGTCCCGTTGGGGCGTCACCTGCGTTGAGCAACCCCTGACCCGTCGCAAGGGGGTCGGAGGTGGGGGCGCACGGAAGGGTGTGCGTGTGCAGTCAAGCGAACGACGGAAGCCCAGTCACGCGCGAAGTGGCTACGCGCCTCCGTCCTTGAAGTGTTTCGCAGTGGCCATCTCGGCGTCATGGATCAGCGAACCCAACTCGCGTAGCACGCGGTCACGTGCCCCCAAGATCGATTGTCGCCGGCCCAACTCGAGGTCGTTTGGCAACTCGTCCTCGTCGAGGACGCGCACTCGGCCATCGGGGGTCGCAAGGATGTCGATTGCGTCGTCGCGCCACTCGAGTACGGCGCCATCGAAGCGGGTTACCGACCCGATGTTGAAGTACCACGCCGCCGTCGATCCGTCGTGACGCACCCAGTGGTAGAGGTTGTACGGCCGATCGAACCAGAAGTACCCAAACGTCAACTCGCCGGCGTGCAAGGAAACACCGTGCAGGTCGTGGTCCTTGACCATCCGGTAGCGGATCACCACGTGATCAACCTCGCGCGCAGTGACGTCGCAGGCGAACTCCTGCACCCGCCCGTCGAGACTGGTCTTGACCTCGACGATCCGCTCCGGTGTCGTCAACGGGATGGCTATTTCAGGTTCAGACGCTTGAGGACGTCGGGGTTCCACACTGCACGCGGCCTGTGACCGGTGAGGACTGCTACGACCTCGTGCGACGGACGTCGCCTGCGTTCGGCTCCTGCCAGATCGCTGACGGACGCAGTGTGGGGCGTGATGACCACATTGCCCATTGTGAGCAGCGGGTTGGTCGCTTCAACCGGTTCGATCTCGGTCACGTCCAGTCCGGCACCAAGGATCTGGCCCGAAGCCAGCGCGTCGATCAGGGCCGCTTCGTCGACGACAGGGCCTCGGCAGGTGTTGATGAGCAGCGCAGATGACTTCATCAAGCGGAACTGCGGCGCCCCGATCAGGTGATGCGTCGACTCCATCAGGGGCACGTGGAGTGAGACGAAGTCGGAGTCCTGCAGGATTCGCCCCAAGGTTGCCTGGGTCACGCCCGCCTCACGGTAGACCTCTTTCGGGGTGAACGGGTCGTAGGCGATCACGTTGAGGTCGAACGCGAGTGCACGCTTCGCCACTGCCCGACCAATGTTCCCGAACCCAACAAGGCCGAGGGTCTGCCCGTAGACGTGGTGGCTGACCTTGCCAAGGGGGTGCTGGCGCGCCGGGTCACTCCATCCCCCGTCCACGACATAGTTGTGCAGTGGCACGATGTGGCGCACGCACGCGAGCAACAGCGCCATCGTGTGGTCCGCAACTTCGTTGACGAAGACGTCCGGAACGTTGCAGATCACGATGCCCTTTTCAGTGGCGATGTCGACGCCGTAGATGGTGTCCATGCCGATTGAGCTGCGCGCGATGACCCGGCACCGCTCCAGTGATGCCATTACCTCGCGGCTCAGTCCCCATGTCGGGATGATCGCGTCGGCATCACGGACCGCCGCAATGACGTCCGCGTCCGACCGGGCGGTGGTTACGACAACGTCGCACCCTGCACGTTCGAGAATCTCCTGTTCCCCGACGTCACCAAAGCGCCCCCACGGTGATAGGACGACGACCTTCGGCCGGTGGCCCCCGGCGTACGCGCCCCCCGGCGTGGACACGGCCGCTTCTGCACTGCTCATGACCCTCTCCTTGTCGGGGGCTGCTTGATGGACGGACGCAAGCCCCTCAGTACGCCGACGCGCGCGGGTTCGAGGCCCCGGTCATGGCGCGCCGGGCAGTGTAGCGCCATCTCCCGCGCGAGGCGCAGGCATGCCACGCGCCGGGAGAGTGAACCTGGCAGATGGCGCGCCAACCCTCAGGGCGGGGGTCCCTCCCTGTCGGCGATGGGGTTACCCAACGGCGTAAGGTGCGTCGAGCCCTTCAAGCGACTGTTTGAGCGCTTGGAGGAAGCTGCATGCTTCGAGACCGTCAAGCACCCGATGGTCAAACGTCAAGCAGACATTCACCATTGGCCGGATGGCGATCGCGTCGCCGGCAACAACCACTGGACGCTTGACGATTGCCTCGAAGGCAATGATCGCCGAAGTCCCTGCAGGCAGGATGGGCTGTGACACTACCGATCCCAGCGCGCCAGTGTTGTTGAGAGTCACCGTCGCGCCGACGTACGAGTCCGCTCCGAGCGCACCGTTGCGTGCACCGCTGACCGCGGCGTCCAAGGCACTCACAAGAGTATTCAACGCCATGTCCGAGGCGTTCCGGATCACCGGCACGAGCAGCCCGCCGCTCGGCCGCGCGACGGCGATCCCGGCGTGCACCGAGCGACGAGTTACGACACGACCACCTGACTCACCGATCACACCTGGAGGGCCGGATCCTTCACGCCACGAGGCATTCACGAGCGGGTGTGACGTGATCACTTGAGTTGCCACGTGCACGAACGACGCAAACGTGCCGAGGGTCACGCCGGTGCGGGCCTTGACCAGTTCACGGCGCGCATCCCGGAATGCGAGCAGCGCCGTCGCGTCGACTTCGATAAGCGTCCACGCCTGCGGAACACCTTGGACCGCCCGGACGAGGTTTGCGGCAATCACCTGACGCAGCGGCGACGGTGACATGACCTCCTCGTCCGGCATAGATAGCGACGGCACTGCGCCGGTGCCTCGCGCCCGCAGGGCCATCGCCGCGATCACGTCATCCTTCGTCACTCGCCCGCCGGGACCCGTCCCTGCGACCGAGGCGAGGTCAATCCCGTGTTCGTCGGCAAGGCGCCGCACGAGCGGTGACGTGCGCGCAGGTGTGTCGGTGCCAGCGAGCGAGGTCGTCGGCGGGACCGATTCGCCCATGCCGACAGGTGGCAGCGACTGCTCGGGAGGTGGAACGGGGGTGATCGTGACCAATACAGTGCCAACGAG
>CAILQO010000164.1 GCA_903836285.1 uncultured Chloroflexota bacterium | reverse complement strand
TTCTGCGCCGTGCCGTGGGTTACCCGACGTGCGCCCGGGATGGGCGTGCTCGCCTTCCCCGCGATCGGCGCACTGAACACCGCCTTCTGCACCATGGTCCTCGGGCGCGCCTCCGGGGTTGAGGTGTTCCTGGTGCCGTGCGTCGTGATCGCGGTGCTCGTGCGCCCACCCGCGGGGAGCAGGAGGGCGACGGGGGCGATGATCGCCTTTTTGTACGCCACCTTTGCCGTGGGGCGCCTGCTGCCGCTCGTGCCGGTCGTCACGCTCGGTCCGGAGCAGCTTGAAGCGCTGGTATCGCTGAACGCCTGGAGCGCCGCGTCCTTCACGGCGATGGCCGCGTGGACGCTGCTCAGGGCCAAATCTCCCGTCGTGGTCCAGTACGGCGTGCGCCGATCGTTACCCGAATACTCGATTCCTCCCACGGAGGCGCTTCGCTGAGGAGGGCGTATTCGCCCGTGTTCTCTTTTTACTGCATGGTCCTTCGTTCGCCTTCCGTCTTTGGGCGCTGGGTGTCGAGGTTGAGGTCGTACTCGCCCCTCTCCCGTCGCACCGTGGGAGGGGTTGAGGAGGGGGATCTCTAGGCGGGAGAGGGGTTGGGGCGCGTACGCGGAGAACGAAGCCCTCTCTGGAGGGGGCCTGTGGGTGCAGGGGGAACCCCACGGCAAGCGGCTCCAGCCGTGCAGGCAGTCGACTTGCTCACATGGGCCGCGCGTGCGACGATGGGATCGGTGCCCGAGGGTGAGCCGGGGGGCGGTCGCCGTCGTCGGCACGTGCTGGGGGGCACCATGGAACGACGATTCGAGCGGGTCGCGCGCGTGAGCCGGCGTCACTTGCTCGCCCGCACTGCAATCGCGGCTGGCGTTGGCGCAATCGCGGTCTCGTGCGGCGACCAACCGGCCCCGCCACCGAAGCCTGCCGCGACGACTGCGCCCGCCGCGGCACCGACGGCCGTTCAGGCCACCGCCGCGCCGACCGCCCCGCCACGTCCCACCGCCCGCACCCAACCAGTAACGCTGCGCTTCATGAGCTGGCGCCCGAACGCCATGGATCGCTTCGAGAAGCGTTGGAAGGAGTGGGGCGACGGCAGCAAGGTGACCATCGAGATTGAGCGGGTGCCCAATGCGACCGATCGGAATACCAAGATCGTCGCCGGATTCGCGGCAGACCAGGCGCCGGACGTCACCGACAGCCACAGCGATGTCGAGTTCAAGTACTACGACTCGGGGTTCATCCTGCAGCTGGACCAGCTCCTGGCGCGCGACAAGATCACGCAGGACAAGGGCTACGGCCTCACCTACGCGGAACGATGGCGCGGCAAGACGTATGCGCTTGCGTACTGGGTTGAGCCGTTCGGCATCTACTACAACAAGACCTTGTTCAAGAAGAAGGGCATTCCCGATCCGTGGGAGAAGAAGGACAAGCCGGGCGACTGGACGCTCGAGGAGATGCTTGATGCCTGCCGCAAGGCGACCGATCCCTCGGCCGATGAGTGGGGGATGGACTGGGCATACGGCTACCAGGACATCGCCCCGTTCATCTGGACCCAAGGCGAGTCGCATTACGACTACGACGCCATGAAGTGGCAGCTCGAGACGCCGGCAAGCGTGACGGCCCACGGATGGATGCTCGACTGGCGGATGAAGAGCAAGTGGAACGTCGCCGGGCCGGAGAAGACCCGGATGATGCAGCCGTGGGGTGGGCGTGCGCTCGACAACAACGGCATGACCCCGTTCGCGAACGGCAAGGTAGCCGTGCACTTCCGTTCCGTCAACGACTGGTCGCGCATGTGGCCCGTGGTCAAGGATCAGTTCGACTGGGACATGGTCCCGGTGCCCAGCATCAACGGGAAGGTCGGCGCATCGTGGACCGCCGGGCATCCGGTCGATGCCTGGAGCAAGACGAAGAACCCGGACGCCGCGTGGGACTTCCTCAAGTTCCTGGTGTCCGACGACTTCCAGGGCTTCCTGGCGCAAGAGCAGGTGCTTGTCCCGGCGAAGCTCGAACACCAAGTGAAGTTCTTCCGGGCGCCCGCGCAGTACCCGTACCAGCACGCGACGGTCTTCGCCGACGTGTTCAAGCGCCCGTTCGGCGTGACGTGGCGGCACTACCGGGGTGCCGACAATGCCACCGTCTACGGCACGGAAATCGCGAAGGTCTACGACGGCTCGGTCCCGCTCGGCCAGGGGCTCAAGGACCTGTCGGCCCGCCTGCAGCAGGACGTGGAGTGGGGCGGCGGCGACCCGCCGTTCAAGGGACTGCGGATGCCGATCCGACCGTAAGCTACCCCACAGCCCCTTCCCCGTTGCGACACCGGCGATAGCCCTTCTCCCACCTTCTCGCGCAGCGCCTCCGCAGGAAGACTTTTTCGACCGTATGCTCGTTCCTTCGCCTTCTGTCTCGGGGCGCGGTGTCGCATGGGTCGTTCCTCGCCCTGCTTCTGCCATGCGTGCCGTGTCGTAGGCTCGTCCCTCACCCTGCGGTTTGTCTCTGGGCGCCGTGTCGTAGGCTCGTTCCTCGCCCTGCGGCGCAGTGGGGGTTCGGGATTGGCGCGGGCGCTTATCCGGGAGGGGGGCCTCCACTCCCTTCCCCGCACCGTGGCATGATTCATCCGGAGGCCACGAGGCTGGACGTGCTCAAGCGGAACGCGCCCGCGACCCGCTCCGCCAAGCTCGCTCCAGAGGTTCCCCCGACGATCCTTGTCACGTTGGGGTCGATGCGGGCTACGCTCGCGGGTGACACCGCAGCCGCGGAGTCAATCCGGGATCGCTCGCCCGCGGAAGCCCAAGTCGCCCTCGGCAACGCCGTCTTCGCGCACCTGCGCCGCATGCACGGGCCAAACGTGCACGTGTCCGTCACCTTCGGGCCGGAGCCGGTTGACGAGTGCATCGTCGCGGGGATCACTCCCGACCCCGAGTTCACCATCCTCGAGGCCATCGCCACCATCCGCGAGGCGCAGGGGCGAGCGGGGGCGACCCGCAGTGCGTCGGTGCGCGTGGTCCTCCCCGATGGAATCGTCCTCGACGCCGCTGGTGCCCCGGACGAGGTCGCGCTCTTCGAATCGGGTGATGGCCGCCTCGCACTGTTGGTCGATGGGTGGGCAGTCACAGGGTTCGAGCTCCTCGTCGGCTGGCGCCTTGTGCCGGACGTGCGTGCGCTCCTAGCGGGCGAGACGATCCCGACGCATACCCGATGGGTGCACGACGGCGCGGTCCTGGTGGTCTGGACCGACGGGCGCTTCCTGTTCGAGGGCGGCGATGCGGCGATCGGCCAGCCGGACGCCGCGCCCCCTCGCCCCTCTCCCGTCGCAACGGGGGAGGGGTTGGGGAGGGGGTTCCCTCCTTCAGACCCGGACCCTTGGCAATCGTCGTGGGACTGGGTCGCGTCCGTCACCCGCGACGGCCAGATGCGCCACGCCGAGCGGCTGTCAGCGCGGTGTCGGCGGATCCTCGACCTACCCCCTGAGGCGCCGGCGCTTCCCGATTATTAGTCTGAGAGTGCCCCCTCGCCCCTCGCCCCTCTCCCGTCGCAACGGGGGAGGGGTTGGGGGAGGCCCCCCCC
>CAILQO010000163.1 GCA_903836285.1 uncultured Chloroflexota bacterium | reverse complement strand
GTGGCCGCCGTCATGATCGGGTTCGCGCTCTTCCGCCTCTTCGAGGGCATGGGCGTGCCCGCCTACTATGACCTGGTCGGCTTGGTCGTGCACCCGCGCCTGCGTGCCCGGTATTTCGGGTGGCAGCAGGCGGCCACTGCGCTTGGGGGTCTCGTCGCCGGCCTCGCGGCTCGCCAAGTCCTTGGCGCCCTTCCGTTCCCATGGAACTTCGCGATGACGTTCTCGATCGGTTTGGCCCTCTCGATTATCGTGACCATCGTCTTCCTTCAGGTGCGTGAACCCGCCCCACTTGAGGAAACCTTTTCGCGGGAGCGGGGCTCCCTCGCGCCGCCAGAGGGGTGGTGGGCGACGATCCGCTCGATTTGGGTCGCCGACGAATCGTTCCGCCGACTGGTCATGGCGCGTGCCCTGATCGGCATTGCGGGGATGGCTCCGGCGTATTACGCGGTCAACGCGGTGCGGACCCTTGATGCGTCTGACTCAGACGCCGCCTCGTTCGGCTTGGTCACGCTCGCCTCGCAACTGGTTGGCACGGTCGTTTGGGGCGAGGTGACGGCCCGCACAGGCCGCCCGTGGTTCCTTGTCATCGGGCCAACCATCGGTGCGCTAGGGGCAGCCGGGGCGACTATCGCTGGAACCGTGGTGGCGCTCTACCCGACATTCATGGTCGCGGGCGCAGCGTTCGCTGCGCAGTTGATGTGCGACATGTCGATCCCGATCCAGTTGGCCGAACGCGCAGGGCGCCCACGAGGGCGCTACGTCGCCGCGTATAGCACCCTGATCATTCCCTTTTCGATTAGTGCCCCGGTCGTTGGGGGCCTGCTCGCCGGGTCTTCCGGGTTTGTCGCCGTGGACCTCACCGCCATCGTGGCCTACTGCATCGCCGCCGCCACGGGGGCAAGCTTCGTGCGGCTCCTGCATCAGTCGCCAGCTGCACCGCGCGAGGCGCCACCGTGAACGGCACGTCCAAGACAGCAACGGACGGTCACGATGGCGACAACCCCTGGGCAGTGCCCCACGCACGGTGGAACGTGCCATTGCTCGTCCTCGATGGGTTCGTCTTCGCGCTTGGCTTCAATTTCCTGTCCCCGGTTTCGATCATGCCGGTCTTCGTGGCGCGGCTGACCCCAATCGACCTTCTCGCCGGGTCGTTCACCGCGCTCGAGCAGATTGGAATCGCCCTACCGCAGTTTGTGGCCGCCCGGTGGGCCGAGAAGGCTGCTCGGGCGGGGCGACGCCGGTGGCTCAAGGCAACGGCCAACCTGATCGGACGCATTCCGCTGGCGATCGCAATCGCGGTCCTCCTGACCCTCGGCGACCGCCATCCGGCCATTGTCGTCGCCACGGTCATGACGGCCTTCGCGCTGCTCCGCCTGTGCGACGGCTCCGGCGTGCCGGCCTACTATGACGTCGTCGGCCATGCCGTCCACCCGCGCCTCCGTCCTCGCTATTTCGCGTGGCAACAGGCAGCCAGCGCACTCGGGGGGATCCTGAGTGCAACCGCCGCCCGGTGGCTTCTCGCCGCCGTGCCGTTCCCGTGGAACTTCGCCGCGTCGTTCTCGACCGCGCTGGTCCTCGGCATCGCCGTTGCCGTCCTCTTCCTCTTCGTGCGCGAACCCGGCCCTGTCGCGCCCAGTCTGGCCGACGTGGCACCGACCCCAGCGAACACGCCGGCGCTTTCAGGCGTGCACACCGACCCGTGGTGGCGCATGATCATCGCGATCCTGCGCGACGACGACCGGTTTCGCCGACTGGTGCTTGCACGCGCGCTGGTCGGCATCGCCGGGATGGCGCCTGCCTACTACGCGGTAGCTGCCGTGCGACGTCTGGATGCCACCGACAGCGATGCAGCCACCTTCGGCGTCGTCGTGCTCGCGTCGCAGCTCGCTGGCACGCTTGCATGGGGCGAGGTCGCTGCACGTACCCGACGCCCATGGTTTCTGCTGGGCGGCCCGCTGGCTGGCGCCGTCGGTGCGTCGGTCGCGATCCTGACCGGATCGGTGACTGGCGCCTACCTGACCTTCGTGGCCGCCGGCGTCGCGACCGCCGCGCAGCTCATGTGCGACATGTCGATGCCGATCCAGCTTGCCGAACGTGCCGGCGCATCCCGTTCGACCTACGTTGCGGCCTACAACCTCCTCATCATCCCGTTCTCAGTCTTGGCACCGCTGGCGGGCGGCCTCCTCGCCGCGACTGCCGGGTTCGATGCCATCGACGTTGTCGGGACATTCGCCTACGTGGCTGCCGCTTTCGCGGGCTCTACGGTCGTCCGCCTTCTGCGGTCCCGCAGCGCGGCACCCTCGATCGCGTAGCTCAACCAACGTGGGCCCGGGCGAGTGAGCGGCGCAGGCGTACCCTCTCGTGCTGCACCACACACGGAGGCCAACACCGTCCCGTCGCACCCACGGCATACCTCGATCCCGTTAGCTTCCGACATCAGACCCGCGCGCGTTCGACCGGGCGTTCCCTGAGGGCATCTTGAGTTCACCAGACGCAGTTCCCGAGGTTTCGCGGTCGGCGATTGCCGCACGTGACGCCGCCTGGAACTTCTGGTGGCTGGTGATCGACGGCTTCGTCTTCTCGTTCGGCATCACCTTCATCTCGCCGTCGTCCATCCTGCCGGTCTTCGTTGCGCGCCTGACACCACTCGACATCCTCGCTGGTGCCGTCCCGGCCATCGACTTCGTCGGCCTGGCCCTGCCCCAACTTATCGGGGCGCGTTGGGCGGCTCGCGCCGCCCGAGCGGGTGGCCGCAAGCGCTTCGTCCTGATCGTTGCGACGCTGGGGCGGATTCCCATGCTTGCGCCAATCGCCGCGACCGCCATATGGGGCGACCGAGAACCGGGCATCGTCCTTGCCTCACTCCTGATCGGACTCGGGCTGTTCCGGGTGAGCGAAGGGTTGGTGCTTCCTGCCTACTTTGACATCGTTGGAGCCGTCGTCGACCCGCGCCGACGTGCGCGCTACTTCGCCTTCCAGCAAGCAAGTGGGGCGATCGGCGGGGTCGTAAGTGCGTTCGGCGCTCGATGGTTGCTCGCGGCGCTCCCATTCCCATGGGGCTTCGTGGCCTGCTTCGCGCTCGGAACTTTCTTCGTAACGTTCGTATTGGTGGTCTTCGCGCAGGTGCGCGAACCGCCGCCAGACGACGTGGCGTGGGCCGAGGTGGCCGTAGCCCAGTCGACCGACGATCAGGCACACGAAGCGTTCGGCGACGCCCTTGCGCGGCCAAAATGGTGGCGCGACGTCCTCGCACTGGTGACCGACGACGATGGCTTCCGCCTGCTCTTCGCCGGGCGCGCACTGGCCGCGGTCGCAAGTATGGCACCGGCCTATTACGCCGTGGCGGCGGTCCGACGCCTTGAAGCCACCGATGCGGACGGCGCCACCTTCGGCGCAGTCATGCTTGGCAGCGCGTTGTTCGGCACGCTCGTTTGGGGGGAGGTCGCCGGCCGATTCCGTCACCCTGTCCTGATCCCGCTCGGCACCGCCCTTGGTGCCGCCGCGGCGGTCGTGGCGAGCATCGCGCCAGACGTGACATGGTTACTCGGGGTGTTCGCCGCCGCCGGCCTAGGATCGTCTGCCTTGGGCATGGCCGATTCGGCGCTCCCGCTCGCCCTCGCCGAACGGGCGCAGCGGTCACGTGCGCTCTACGTCGCCGTGTACGCGACGCTCACTGTGCCGTTCGCGGTGCTCTCTCCGCTCGCGGGAGGCATCCTTTCCGGCGCGTACGGCTACGAGGCGGTGAACGGCGTCGCGGTCGTCGCCTACTGCGCTGCCGGGGTTGTCGGCCTGCGGCTGATGCGTCTATTCCCCTTCCAAGCGCGGTGAGTTGCGCTTTTTTCACACGTGATGAATCGCGTTCGTACACACAGCACGCTTGAAGCGCTGAGGCCACTCTTCACTGGCACCTTCGCCCCACGCGAGCGTCTGGCCCGCGCACGTCCGATGCTCGACGGGACCCACCCCACGACAATGGCGTTCGCGGCCGCCGCGCGGGAGGCGACCCGCGGCAACCGCGGCGGCTTTGGCATGGCCGTTCGCTCGGCCGCACGCCTCGACGGCGCGACGATCGCTGAGGCGCAGCAATACTTTGGCCTCTTCAACCCGACCCGCCGACGCGAACTGTCGGCGTGGCAGTTCGACGCGCTCGACGATGCCCGCGTCCCAGAACTGGTCGCTCGGCAGGCGGCTGCCACTCTTGAGGTCATCGACCCAAACGGGGGTGAACCACTTGATACGTGGGTCTTCCCAGCCGACCACGCAAACGCCCACTCGATGCTTTGCCTGCACGGCCTCGAGGCGTGGGGCGACATGCCACAGGGCATCGCGGTGCAGGTGTGGCCATCGCCGGGAACCTTGAACCGGCTTGGTCCGGTTGTCACGCGCGCCACCGCGCTTTCGGTTCGTTCCAGAACCGCTTGGCCGACCGGTCGTGACCCGACCCTTGCGGACCATCTCGTTCGCGAGGGTCTCGCGGCGCTCGCCGTGTCACTCCGATTTCCCAACCTGCCGCGCCCGTGGGCTGCGCCATTTACACCCTCTCCGGACTGGACCGAGGCCCTCGCACGGGTCGCCGCCGTTGCCAACGTCGCCTCGTACGCCGACTTTCCCGTCAACATCTACGGCGTCGTCGCACCGGCCGGAGCGCCGCGAATGCCCGCACCAACCGCGTTCGATGACGACGACCTCACGTACGCGCGCGCCGTCCTGCGGGATGACCTCGGCGCAACCGACCCAACGCGCATCGCGGGGTATCTCTATGGAGACGTCGTGGTCTCGATGGCAGGACACCCTCCCGTCGGCATGTCGACGTTCGCAGGGATCGCGGCGTCGTACGCGATCGTCTCCGAGGCCGTAATGCACCGCCGCATCCATCTCCCCGCCGCCCTGTGCCTACCGACCGCCGACCTGCTTGACGAGGCGTTCGGCTAACCCTATGGTGCCCCTCGGTCGCCCGCCGCAATCTTCAAGGGTCGCCAGAGGGATATCGCCATGCGGGTAGCCATCGTCGGGGCCGGTCGGCGCGGAATCGTCCACGGGCGCGCCGCCGCCTCGTTCCCAGATACCGACGTCGTCGCCGTCGTCGACCCGGACGCCGCGCGTGGCGAGGCGCTTGCCAACGAACTCGGCGGGCGCGCGTTCGCATCGCATCTCGAAGCGTTCGCCGAGACCCAACCAGATGCGGTGGTGCTCTGCTCACCTCCGCCGTTGCACGTCGACCAAGCACTTGACGCCATTGGTTTCGGCGCGACCCTCCTTATTGAGAAGCCGGTCGCGCTCGACCTTGCTTCAGTCGCACGGCTTGGGACCGCCGCGCGCGATGCCGACCGTCTGGTCTTGGTTTGCCAACAACTGCGCTACGCCGACGGCGCGTTACGGGCGAAGCAAGCTCTCGAAGGCCGCCGTGTCGCGCTTGTGCACTCGTGGCTCTACCGCCAAAAGCCCGACATCAAGGGCAACTGGCAACGGTCGTGGGGCGGCGGACACGTCGTGGAAAATCAGATCCACCCCATAGATCTCACGCGGTACGTCCTCGGCGACCGC
>CAILQO010000162.1 GCA_903836285.1 uncultured Chloroflexota bacterium | reverse complement strand
GACCTCGTAGATCGCGTCGCGTGCCGGGCCCAGGTAGTCGCGCGGGTCGAAGATCGCGGGTGAGTCGTGGAAGATCCTGCGAATCGCCGCCGTCGCCGCGAGGCGCGTGTCGGTGTCGACGTTGATCTTCCGGACGCCGAGCCTGATCGCTTCCTGAATTGCCTCAACCGGCACGCCGCGCGCGTTTGGCATCGCCCCCCCGTACGCGTTGACGGCGTCTACCAACTCGGCTGGCACGCTCGAGGAGCCGTGCATTACCAGTCGGACGCTCGGCAGGAGCTCGTGAATCCTGGCGACGATATCGAGTGCGAGCTTCGGCACCTCCTTGAACTTGTAGGCGCCGTGTGAGGTGCCGATCGCCACGGCGAGGGCATCGACGCCCGTTTGCTCGACGAAACGCACGGCTTCGTCCGGATCGGTCAGGATGACGTGGCTGGCGGCGACATGCTCCTCAACGCCGCCGAGGGTGCCCAACTCGCCCTCGACCGACACTCCGTGCGGGTGTGCGATCTCCACGGCGCGACGGGTGATGTCGACATTGCTCTCAAAGCTGCGGGGTGTCTTGCCGTCCGCCTCAAGCGAGCCGTCAAGCATCACGGACGTGAACCCAAGGCCAACCGCCGTCCGTATCAGGTCGAGGTCATTGCCGTGGTCGAGGTGGAGCGCAATCTTGATGCCCGGGTTGTCCTCGACCGCGGCTTCCATCAACTTCTTGAGATAGATCAGGTTGGTGTAGCGCAGGGCGCCGCGCGACGCTTGGATGATGACTGGGCTATCCACGTCGCGTGCTGCGCGCGTGATCGCCTGGATCTGCTCCATGTTGTTGGCGTTGAAGGCGCCGACGCCGTAGCCGCCGCGATCGGCCTCATCGAGGATCTGCTTCATCGGCACGAGGGCCATCGTCACGATCTCCTTCCACCTGGAACCGGGGCAACGTCACCCTTGGTTCCCCGAGCACTCGCCGCTCCCCCTGCCTTCAACGGCCTGCTGCGCCCCCAAAGCTCCGTCCCTTAGCCTCTCCCACAGTGTGTCGGGAGCGGGGCGAGTACTCGGTCTAACGGGCCGCCAGCGCCAGGCGGGTTGGCCCGGTGCCGGCGTATGCGACTCGGGTCCCGCACGCGGTTTCGACGGCCGCGGCGTACGCACGCGCTCCTTCTGGCAGCGCCGACCACGTGCGGACGTTCCGGCTCGGATTCCGCCATCCCGGCACGTCACGGTAGATGGGGGTGGCCCTTGCGATCGCGCGGGTGTTGCTCGGCACGTGATCGATCACGGCACCGTCGAGTTCGTACGCCTCGGCGATCCGCAGGCCATCGAATCCGTCGAGGGCGTCGATCTTGGTGAGGGCGATTCCGGTGGCACCGTTGAGCTGCGCGGCCTGGCGTGTCGCAACGGCGTCGAACCAGCCGCAGCGGCGCGGGCGACCGGTCGTGACGCCGTACTCGTGCTCGGTCTCGGACCCGCCGGCCTCACGGAAGCGTGCCGCGGCCTCGCCGTGCACCTCGGTGACGAAGGGGCCGCTCCCGACTGAGGTCGAGAACGCCTTCGCGACGCCGATGACCTCGGTGATCGCCGAGACTGGCACGCCGGAGTTGGCGCTTGCGGAACCGGCGGTCGTCCCAGAGGAGGTGACGTAGGGGTATATGCCCCAGTCGATGTCGCGACCGGCGCCGAGTTGACCCTCGAGCACGATGGTGTCGTGGCGCGCGAGGGCCTCGCGGACGAGCAGGTAGCTGTCGACGATGCGATCGCGCAGGGCGGCGGCCCAGCGTTCGCACGTATCGCGGAGGTCGTCGAGCGCAATCGGCCCACCGCCGTACGCGGCGAGGCGTCGCGTCTGCTCGGCGGCGAGGAACGGCAGGTGATCGTCGAGGTAGGCGCCGTCAAGGAGGTCGCCGAGGCGGAGGCCGATCCGCCCGGCACGGTCCTCGTAGCACGGGCCGACGCCGCGCTTGGTCGTGCCTTGCTGAAGGCCCGGGCTTGACGCGTGCCGGGCCGCCTCGATCAGGGCATCACGCTCGCGGTGCGCTGGCAGGACGATGTGCGCACGGTCGGACAGCAGGACGTGCGAGGTGTCGCCCCCAAGCGACTCCACGTCGGCCACCTCAGCGAGGAAACCGTCTGGATCGATGACCGTACCCGGACCGCAGATGGACGTGCACCCGGGGGTGAAGATGCCGGAAGGCACCTGATGGAGGCGAAAAACGTTGCCGTTCCAGGCCGGCGCCCCGCTGCCTGGTGCCAGGTTGGCGAGGTCAACCTCGGGGACGACGGTGTGACCGGCGTTCGGGCCGCCGTTGAAGCGCAGGACCAGCCGGGCATGTCGGGACGCGGCGATGGCGTCGACGATCTTGCCCTTGCCCTCGTCGCCCCAACCGAGGCCCACGACCGCGATGGCGCTCATCCCTGGGTTTCTCCTGTGCCCTGATCGCAGGCTGCTCTCACGGCAGGGGGGTCCGCCGCGCGGCCCACTACCATCCCGATGATGGGTCGTCCATGCCGTGAAGCGCGACGCGCAGTATCGCAGTCACGGGAGACCATCCCGGAGGCTGTGCCGGGGGCGGCTCGGTGACCTCGCTGGTGCGCGGGCGACCACCGTGGCTTGTGCCCTTGGCGCTCGCGCTCGCACTGCGCCTCTGGGCATTGGGCGACCTCCCTGCGTCGCTGACGGACGACGAGGCGCGGCTCGGCTATCACGCCTGGTCGCTTGCGCGAACGCTCACCGGACCGGCCACGCCCGGCACCGCGATGGAGGGACCGGGGGAAGTGGTTCTCCGTCTCCCATATCCCGCTCGGCCGCTCGACACGATTGCCATCGCTTTTTCGGTTGGAACGCTCGGCCCGACGCCGTTCGCGGTCCGCCTGCCGTTCGCGGTTGCCGGGGCGCTCTCAGTGATCCCCGCAACCATCGTTGCCCACGTGGTTCATGGAAGCCGGGTGGCCGAGGTCGCTGCGGGGCTGCTGCTCGCGACATCACCGTGGCACCTCGCGTTCAGTCGCGTGGCGCGGGACGGCACGTGGCTCGTGCTTGGGCTGCTCACCATGGTGGCCGGGATGCTGGCGGGCGGTGTCGGCCGCAACCGACCGCGACACCGAACCCAGTTCGCCTGGGTGATCGCTGGCGCGGCGATCGCGACCCTGGGCGACCCAATCGGTGCGGTGGCCGCAAGCTCGACGGCCGTTGCCATTGGGCTGTGGCTGGTTCCCGCGTCCTCCCTTACCGGAGCGGGCGGAAAGCCGCCTCGCCGGTTCCCAGGCGGGAGAGGGGCGACGGCTGCGCTGATCGCAGTCGTGCTGCTTACCGTCGCTGCGACCGTTGGCACCTTCGGCGTGGGCCCCGGCGAGTTGCGGATCGGCCCTGATCGCCAGACGATTGCCAGCGCCGAAACCAGTTCCGTCCGGCGCCTCGCCGCCGATCCATCGGGTATCGCTGGGGTCTTGCAGGCGCCGTGGGCGGTCCTCGCTCGCGCAGGCCTCGATGCCTACTTCAGTCACTTTGACCTGACGTACCTCTTCACCCGCGGCGGTGCCGATCCACGTGACCACGCTACTGGATTCGGGCAATTGTCGCTCGTCGACCTGCCGCTCGTGACCGGTGGAGCGCTGCTCGCCATGCGTGCCGCATGGTCCCGCCGCGACGGCCCAATGATGACGCGGGGGTGGGGCATCGTGGTCGCGTGGCTGGCAGTGGCGCCGCTGCCAGCTGCGCTTGCGGTCTCCCGGCACGACGCCGGCCGTTCGGTGGGGATGGTTCCGGCACTGGTGCTGCTTGAGGCAGGCGCAGTCGCCGCGGTGTGGCCCCGCCTCGTGGGTCAACGCGTCACGTTCGAAGCGGGTCTCGCCCTTGCGGTCTCGACGATGTCGTGGGTAGTCGCGACCGCGGTGCATGACCCCGCCGAGGCGGGACGGGCCTTCGGCTCGGGCGCGTTCGCGGGCTACGAGTGGGCGAGGATGGAGATTGCAGTTGGGCGAGCAACGCAGGTTGTCGTTGTGGGTGACCCATCTCAAGCAACCGGGGTGGCGCACCTTGCGCTGCGGCTGGATCCGGCAGGCGCAGGACTGCAGCACGTGTTCACCGCCCGCCCGGAGATCGACTGGGCAGGCGAGCGAAGTGCGGACGGTGCGCCTATGCGCCTCTTTGCGTTGCACGGCGCGGCGCGGATCCCGGACGGCTTCACTGAGGCACACGTTGCCCGAACGGGTGACGGGCGTCCGGCCGTGACATTCGTGCGTACGAGGCCCGGGTGACGTCGTGTTAATGCTTGGGAGCGTGCGACCATCACCGTATGCTCGATCGCCGCATGCGGCTGATGAAGGATCGCGCCTTGGCGCCGATCGCCGCGTCGCTCCGTTCGGTCCCGCCGGTCGCGCTCACGGCGATTGGGCTCGTTGCCGGGCTCGGCTGCGCCGCGGCGGCCTACGTTGGCGACACACCGCTCGCGGTCGGCCTGTGGGTGGCGAACCGCACGTTGGACGGGTTGGATGGGACCGTCGCGCGGCTCGCAGGCACGAGCAGCGATCGCGGCGGGTACCTCGACCTTGTGGCGGACTTCATCACGTATGCGGTGATACCCGTGGCACAGGTCGCGGGCGCGCCTGACCCGTCCCCGCTCGCGGTACCGCTCGGGGCGTTGCTGGGCGCGTACTACGTGAATTCGGTGTCATGGCTCGCGTTGAGCGCGATCCTCGAGCGCCGCGGTGCGGCCGGTCGTGGGGCGGGCCTGACCCCCCGCGTCGGTACTCCCGCGCCATCCGAGTTCGCGTCCCTTGCTCCGGAGTACCCCCACCCCAACCCCGACCCCCCTAGCAGGGCGAGGAACGAGCCATACGGTGGAAAAATGAAAACGGGAGAGGGGCGCTTGGCAACCCCTCACGCCGATCCCGGAGTACCTCCTCCGCCACGAAGGCGTCCAGATCCGGAGTACCCCCTCCCCAACGAAAGCGTCCAGATCCGGAGTACCCCCTCCCCAACCCCTCCTCAGTTGCGACGGGAGAGGGGCTACTGCCTTCAGCCGAACCCTCGCCGTCTGCCTCTGCCTCGCTCCGCGCAACGCACTCCTGCGGCGCAAGGCTTTGGCGGAGTCGATGGGGGTGAGGGGGCGCGCACCACGATCGCGATGCCGACCGGGCTCGTTGAGGGGACCGAGACGGTCGTGTTCGTCCTTGCGTGCCTCGCGTTGCCGGAGTTCCTGCGTCCGCTGTTCGTGGGCTTTGCCGTCCTGGTCTTGCTGACGGCGCTGCAACGGGCGACGTGGGCGTGGCGCGCGCTCGGCCCGGGATGACGTGCCTGGCAGTTCTCCGTCACGCGTCACGCTCGATCGCGACCGGGCCGCAGCCCACACCCCCGTCGTCAACGAAAGCGTCCAGATCCGGAGTACTCCCTCCCCAACCCCGACCCCCATGGCGCGGCAGGGAGGAGGAACGAGGACATGCGACACCGCGCCCAGAGACGGAAGGGCGAAAGGAACGAGCCATACGGTGGAAAACGTCCTCCGACGGAGGCGCTGCGCTGGAAAACGGGGGAGGGGCTACTGCGACGGAGGCGCGGCGCGACGGGTTATCGGACGCGGGAGGGGGCACCGCCCGAGACGTCGGCGGCGAGCATCGATTCCACGTCGGCGCTTCCCGGAATGACGCGCACGACGACCTTCTGGGATCGACCGACCTGCCGCGGCGCCAACCATGCCGCTCCGCTCGCGAGTTGGGCCGCGAGGTCCCGGAGTGGGGCTGGTGCATTCGGGTCCAGCGCGGCGTGCGCAACGAGGCCCTGAACCGCGGCAATGGGGAACGGCGCGCCGGTGTTCTCGGCGATGCGTGTCGGTCCGCCGGCAGGGATGACGCGGGTGAGGGTCAGGTGGGGCGCGATCGCCTCAGCTCCCGCGGACGGTCGCCCCTTGGGGAACGCGATCGTCAAGCGCTCGTCATAGAAGTCATCAAGGGTTGGTGAGAGCTGCCCGTAGACCTGATCGATCATCACGCGGTTGTCGTGGTCATACTGGTCAAGAATGACGCGCAGGGTTACGCGCGCGTCGGCGAGTGCGCCTTCCATCACGTCTCCCATTCCCCGCCGGTGGCGGTTTGGCGCGAAGCGAATGTCGTCCGCGGGTGGTCACGCCGGCGGCGGGTCGAACTCCGCCGCGTAGGTTTCGCCGTCGTCCTCGGGGGCGTACCCAAGGACGTCAATCGCGCTGGATATGTCCCAGTACCGGCGCGTGTTGCCCGAGATCCCATAGAACACGCCGTACGTGACCGGCGTTTCGATACTCCGCCATGCGAGCTGTGCCATATCCCGGTGGCTCAACCACGTCGAGAGCTGTCGCTTGTCGCGCGGGCGCGGCTGGAATGAGCCGATGCGCAGGCAGATCACCGCCAAGCCGTGTCCCTCGGCATAGAAGCGCCCGAGCGCCTCGCCGAACACCTTGCTGACCCCGTAGTAGCCGTCCGGTCGTACCGGCAAGTCCGGACCCGTGGGGATGCCGTCCCGTTCGTAGAAGCCTGACGCGTGGTTGCTGCTCGCGAAGACGACCCGCGGGACCCCTGCCCGGAGCGCGCCTTCGTACGCGGTGTAGCACCCTTGGATGTTCGCGTCGAGGACGGCCTTCCACGGCGCCTGCACGCTCGGCACGGCGGCGAGGTGCAGGATGGCGTCAGTTCCCCGCACCGCTTCGGTGACCTGGTCGAGGTCGGTGACGTCGGCCACGGCCACCTCGTGCCCGCCGGGGATGGCAACCGGTTTCCCGGTCGTGCGCGCCTCGGCGACGGCTGGCGCCACGATCTCTGGCACGCTGCGGTTGTAGACGAGCCGCAGGCGGTACCGCGACGCGAGGTGGGCAGCCATCGACGTGCCAATCTCGCCGGCGGCGCCGGTGATGGTCACGCGCTTGGCGGTGCCCGGAGCGGCGTGCAGGTACGGGATGGTCTCAGCGTCGCTCATCTGGTGGCGGTCCCTTGCGGCGGGGCGGCTCCGGCGCGACGAAGCGACGCAATCACGCCGCCCGCGACGAGCGTGGTGAGGGTACCCGCGAGCCCAAGCGCGAACCCGAAGGGGGCGGTCTCGATCGCATCCGGCACCGCATTCGCCACGCGGTCGATGATCGGCGCGAGGGGCGTGCGCTCGAACATGCCCTGCGCGGCGGGTTCGCGGTTGAGGATGCGGTTCATCGCGATGGCGTAGGTGTCATCGACAAACATGCTGCCGTTGCCGATGACCTGGATCCGAGGTTCATCGACCTTGAACCCTGTTCGGGTGAACCAGAGCAGGTAGGTGCCATCCCGCTCAGGCAGCACGCCCGGGCCATCGTAGACACCCCATCCCCACTCGTCCGTCCGGACCCGCCACGGCGCCGGTTCGCTGCGGAGGAAGGTGTACTCCCGGGCGAACGACGGCTCCCACCGGATGCTGGTGCTCTCGGTGTGGCGCTCGCCGCTGTTCACGATGATGACCTTCATCTCGATGACCGGGTCGGCGGGGCCGCCGTTCATGTAGTTGATGCCGGCGTATGCCAGCACGAGTGCGGGTGACGGGCCGCCGTCCCAGTCTGTCGGGAATACCGGGACCGACGGCGGGGCTTCCGGGGCGGTGCGTGGGACCGGGATTGCGTGCACGAGCGCCCGTAACCCGAGAACGGTCAAGACGACGGCGATCCCGGCACCCAGGGCGGCGATGCGCTGGCGAAGGCTGGACGCGCCCCGTCGTCGCCCCCGAACCCAGTCGGGCACGACGATGCGTGTCCCCCGCAGACGCGAGGGTGACGGGGCACCGGCAGGTGATGCCATCGAACGTAGGTATACCGGTCGGCCAGCACGGGGGGGTCGCTGAGGGGGAGGCCACTCCGCAGACCGCCGAGAAGGGCCTTGGCACCGCCGACGAAGCTGCGTCCCCGACCCCTCCCCGGGCGGGTGCGCCACCTCCTGCGGAGGCACGTCGCCACGGACCACCAAACGTGGGAGGGGCCATGCCCTTCGCCGGGCCCCGCATGCGGACGCACTCACGATGCATTTCCCGCCCGTCGTTCCTCCCCGACGTGGCGGGGTACGGGCGATCCACCTCGGCCGTTGCCGCTGAGACGGCGCCTCCGTAGAATGGCCGGGCGACCGCGTCCGTCCGCGTGCTTCGCCCCTCCTTCGCCGACTCGGGTACGGGGAGGCGAGAGACCCCATCCACCGCAGAAAGGTGGCGTCGTGGCACAGAGCGCAACTCTCGACCGTCCCGCGGTGCCAACGGGCGGCGCCCCGCTCCTGAGCGTGCGTGACCTCCGGACGCAGTTCTTCACCGCCGACGGGATCGTCAAGGCGGTCGATGGTGTCTCGTTCGACATTCATCCCGGCCAGACGTTGGGCATTGTTGGTGAGTCTGGCTGCGGCAAGAGCGTGACCGCGATGTCGATCATGCGCCTCGTTGCGTCGCCACCCGGGCGTGTCGTCGGCGGGCAGGCGATCTTCGAGGGCCGTGACCTGCTGTCCCTCCCGGATAGCGACATGCGCAAGGTCCGTGGCCGCCAGATCGCGATGATCTTCCAGGACCCGATGACGAGCCTGAACCCCGTGTTGTCGGTGAACCGGCAGCTGACGGAAGGCCTCCAGCTGCATCTTGGGATGGACGCCGCGCAGTCGAAGCGCCGTGCGATCGAGCTGCTCGAGATGGTCGGCATCCCGTCCGCGAAAACCCGCGTCGATGACTACCCGCACCAGTTCAGTGGGGGCATGCGCCAGCGTGTGATGATCGCGATGGCGCTGTCGTGCAACCCAAAGCTGCTGATCGCTGACGAGCCGACGACCGCCCTCGACGTGACGATTCAGGCACAGATTCTCGACCTGATCCGGAACCTCGCCAGGGAGTTCAACACGGCCACCATCCTGATTACGCACGACCTCGGCGTCGTTGCGGGGATGTGCGACGACGTGATGGTGATGTACGCCGGCCGGGTCGCCGAGCGGGCATCAGCGGAGAGCGTCTTCGGGCGGCCATCGCACCCGTACGCCGTGGGGTTGCTGCGGAGCGTGCCCCGCCTCGACGAGTCCGGCAAGGAGAAGCTCGTCCCGATCGATGGCCTCCCGCCCGATCTGATTGACCTGCCAGACATGTGCGCCTTTGCGCCGCGGTGCGCCTATGCCACCGACACCTGCCGAACCTCACGTCCGCTGCTGGCACCGCTGGACGCGTCCGGGCACGAGGTCGCCTGCTGGCACCCGCGCAACGTCGACGCCGCCTGACCAACGCAGCCCCTGAAACACTGGTCACCCGCATCACACTCCCCGATGGAAGGCCCACCGAGGCGATGACCGCATCCCAGAGCGCTTCTGCAGCCGGCGCGCCGCTGCTTGAGGTGAAAGACCTCGTCATGCACTTCCCGCTGACGCAGGGAATCTTCTTCCAGAGGAAGGTCGGGGCGGTGCGCGCGGTGGACGGCGTGAGCTTCAGCATCCAACGCGGCGAAACGCTTGGTCTCGTCGGTGAATCCGGGTGCGGGAAGAGCACGACCGGGCGTGCGCTGCTGCAGCTGTACAAGCCGACTGCCGGGAGCGTCCGGTTCGAGGGTCAGGATCTCGTCACCCTCGGCGCCGAGGAGATGCGCCGGATGCGTCGCCAGGTGCAGATGATCTTCCAGGACCCGTATGCCTCGCTGAACCCGCGCATGACCGTCGGCAGCATCGTCGGCGAGCCGCTCGACATCCACGGATTGGCCAAAGGCAAGGAGAAGCAGGACCGGGTCGAGCAACTGCTGACCGTCGTCGGGCTGAACCCGTACTTCGCGAACCGCTACCCGCACGAGTTCTCTGGTGGCCAGCGCCAGCGGATCGGGATCGCCCGTGCGCTCGCGGTGAACCCGGCCTTCATCGTGTGCGACGAGCCGATCTCTGCCCTCGACGTGTCGATCCAAGCGCAGATTATTAACTTGCTGGAGGAGCTGCAGTCTGAGTTCGGGCTGACGTACCTCTTCATCGCGCACGACCTGTCCGTTGTCCGGCACATCTCGAACCGGGTGGCGGTCATGTACCTCGGCAAGATCGTGGAGCTTGCCGACCGGAACGAGCTGTACGTTGCGCCAAAGCACCCGTATACCAAGGCGCTGCTTTCAGCGGTGCCGATCCCGGACCCGGTGATCGAGCGGAAGCGCGAGCGGATCATCCTGACTGGTGACGTGCCGTCGCCAGTGAACCCGCCCTCCGGCTGCCGGTTCCACACGCGGTGTCCGCTCGCCGACACGATCTGTCGCGAGAAGGACCCAGAGTGGCGCGAAGTCACTCCCGGTCACTGGGCAGCTTGCCACTTTGCGACGTGATCCGTCAGCGGGCGGTGCAAGCGTCACCTGCACCGACCTGATCCCGGCGGGGCTCCATGCCGCCATGCACTCGTGCGCCTGCAGGCGTGGCGAGCTGGGCTAGGTCCGCACGTAGCCGGTTGGGCGCTTGACGACCAGAGTGCCGGCCATCATGTCGTGCAGTGCCTGCTTCCGTGCGGTAAACGCCGCCATGAAAAAACCGATCAGCAAGATCAGGGCGGAGACAATCTTGCCGAAGTACCGCCCGGTGGCGCGGCCAAACGAGATCGGGTTCCCTCGGTCGTCGACAACAATCAGACCCAAGACCTTCTTGCCGACGGTGGCCTGCCACGGGCCGGCTTCGAGAAGCGCGGAGTACAGCCAGTTACCGAAGAGGCTGAGGCTGCCGGACACCGCCAGGCCGCCGTCCTCCGCGTTCGCCACGACTGCCGAGACGATGCTGATCACCACGTTGACGATGATCGAGTCGATGATTGACGCGACGACACGGAGCCAGAAGCCGGCGTAGATGAAGTCCCGGGCGAAAGGGCCGGGCACCAGCGTGTCCGACGCGTTCCACGACCGAGTGGTTTCGAGCGCAACGCGCGCGCCACACGATGCGCAGAACTGGGCGTCACCCGGCAGCGGAGTGCCGCACTTGGTGCAATGAATCGTGGCGGACATCGGCAGTCGCCTTCTTGGCCGCCACCAGACCGAGGCAACGACACCCTCACGGTACTGCGACGTGCCCCATTCGACAACCACTAGGAGTTCGTCCGGCACCCGTTGATCGAGGAACGGAAGCGTTCGCAGGTCTGCGTTGCGGCGTAGCCAGGCACGAGCCGTGCCTCCTGGGCACCCGCCTCGATCGTGGCGACACGCTGCGCGGCGGCGGCTGCCGTCTCGGGGGTGGGCGTGACGTAGTGCGGCCTTGCGGTGGGTGCACTCGCCTGGTTCGCCGCCCCCTCTTGTCGGGTGAGATGCTGCGGGCCAGCACCCGAATCACGGACGGTATCCGTGCATGCAGTGCCGAGCATCAGCGCGGCGGTTGCCACCACAGCCCACCCGCGAGGCCTCGTCGCCGAATGAGACCCTGTCCGCGTTGTCACCCGTGCACGGTATCGCGGCGCCGTGCATCAGTTGAGCGAACCCCCCCGCGTGAACGCCAGTGGGTCGCGCGCACCCGGGTGCCCCTGAGGCGCGCGGCATGAGCATGGTTCGGCTGCGCGACGGACCGCCGGGGAGACAGCTACCCTGCCGGGGATGAACGAGTTCGAACACCTTGTCACCCGCCTCAATGCGCGGTGCGAGTCACACCCCTTCCACGTGGGGTGGTACCTCCGCGACCTGCGAACCGGCCTCCACGCGGGACGGAACGCCGCCGTCGTTGTCCCGGCGGCTTCGACCCGCAAGGTGGCCATCTTGATGGCGGCGATGCGTGCGGTCCATCGCGGCGACCTCGACTTGGAGGCTCCCGTGACCGTGGACGAACGGTGGCTCGTGAGCGACAGCGGGGTGTTCCAGTACTTCCGGCCGGGCTTCACCATCACCGTGCACGACGTCTTGTTAATGATGATCATTGTCAGCGACAACGCGTGCACTGGCATCGTCTGCGACCTGATTGGGCTTGACGCCGTCAATGCGTTGAGCCGTGACGTGGGCATGACGAACACCGTCCACCGTGAGGCGGTCCCGCAGTACACCATCATGTCGCGCGTGGCCGACGGGTCGGCGGTGATGTCCGACCTGCCGGGCACCGTCAACGAGACGACGCCCGCCGACATGGGGCGCCTCCTCGAGGCGATCTTGCGCTGCGAGGCCGACGCGTCGTTCGCCGAAACGATGGGCGTCTCGCCACGCCTCGGGTGGTTGGCCCTCGAGATGATGTCGCGCCAACGGCTGCGTGCGCGGTTGCCGTTCCTCCTTCCGGGTGATACCCGTGTCGCCCACAAGACCGGCACGAGCGGCACCACGTACAACGATGTTGGCATCGTCTACCGCGACGGTGCGCCACGGTTCGTGCTTGCGGTGTACACGTTTCAAGTGCCGGCAATCTTGCCGGATGGTCGCGCGGCGCCCGGGACGACCTCGCTCCTGATCGGCGGTCTCGCCCGTGACTGTTGGGACAGCCTGACGTAGGGCAATCGGCCGTTCTGACCAAGACCATTGCCAACCACGCGCCCCAGGTGACGGAGGCGCGTGGCTGGCATCGCACGGCTACTGGTCGGGCGGTGGGACCTCTTCGGGCACAGTCGCCAGGTCACGCGCAACGACTCGGTTCGTGCCGGTAAGCCCCGGATTGGTCCAGGTCACTGGGCGGTTCGCGCGGACGAAGTAGCCGCGCCCTTCCGCAAGCGGGAACTGGTTTGGAGGCAAGCCAACGACATGCGCCTCCCAG
>CAILQO010000161.1 GCA_903836285.1 uncultured Chloroflexota bacterium | reverse complement strand
GTTCTCGGCGGTGACCCTACAGATCCTGCGACGCGCCGCGATATTGGCTATGTACCCGAGCAGTTCCGGTTCCCGGAATGGCTGCACGCTGCGGACTTCGTAGGCTTTCATGCGGCGCTTGCCGACGTACCCGCACGCGAACGAACCGACCGCGTCGTGTGGGCACTTGATCTGGTGGGGCTTGCCCACCGACAGCCTGACGTCCTCGGGACATTCTCCAAGGGCCTGTTGCAGCGCGTCGGCATCGCGCAGGCGCTGGTCGGTCGACCGCGGCTCGTGGTGCTTGACGAACCAACCTCAGCGCTTGACCCGATCGGGCGGCGCGACATTCGCGACCTCGTGCTGCGGCTGCGGGCTCAGGGCGTGACGGTCGTTTTGAATTCGCATCTCCTGGGAGAAGTTGAACGAACGTGCGACCACGTGGTGATGCTGGACCGAGGGCGTGTCGTGGAAGCCGGTCCGATGGCGACGCTCATGGGCACGGAGATTACGCTGGAGCTCCGAGCAACCGGCGTATCTCCAGCGCTCGTGACGGCAGTTCAGTCCCGATGGCGAGAGGCCGAGCCGCTCAGCCGCGAAGATGGGGTGGTGACCATGCGCCTATCGATCACGAGCGAGGCTGAAGCTGGCGCCGTCGCTCGCGTCCTTCACGAAGGGGGTGCGGAAGTCCGCTCGCTCGTTCCTCGCCGAAGGTCGCTTGAGGACTTGTTTGTGTCACACGTGCTAACAGATGAGTCAGGTCAGCTGAGGGGGGCCAGGTGAATGCGCTCCGTGTCGCTGGCCTTACCTGGCAAGAGGCGCGGCGCGCGCGTGCGCTGCTTGCTGGGCTGGTGCTCACATCAGTGTTCCTCGGCCTCTACGGCTGGGGAATTCATGCCGCCGCCACTGAAGTCGCCAAGTCTCAGTTGGCGGAGGAGGCGTCGGTCGCTCGGAGATTGAATATCGACCTGATGCCCGTCATCTGGGGTCAGGCGCTCAGCGCAGGACTCTACGGCGTCGCCGGCATCGGGGCCCTGCTTGCGATTTTTCTCGGTGCACCATCGATCGCACGCGACATCGAGAATGGGACGATGCAGCTCCTTGCTTCACGTCCGTTGGGGAGGTGGGAGATTGTGGCGGGCAAGTGGCTCGGGGGCTGCGCGCTGCTCGGGTCGTACGCGGGAGTCGCTGGTGCGTGCACCTGCGCACTGACGTGGTCCGCGACCGGCTACCTCCCAGAGAATCCCGTTCTGGTGGTGGTTGCACTCGCGATGCAGTCCGTGGTGCTGCACTCCCTGACGATTGCGCTAAGTAGCGCACTACCGACGATCGCTGCCGGCGTCGTCGCAGTCATTACCCACGGGATCATCGTGGTGGCCGGCTTCGGCGAACGGATCGGCATTTTAATCGACAGCCAGACGCTCAAGCGCACCGGCCTGGTGGCCAGCCTGATCTTGCCCAGCGACGTGGCATGGCAGTTAGCTGCAAGCGAAGCCCAGCCACCCAACCCGCTTTCAGCCACCGGCACGATCGTGCCGATGGGGCCGTTCGACGTGCTGAGCGCACCCCATCCTTTCTTCATTGCCTACGCGGTTGCGTACGCGCTCGCAACTTTGGCGATTGCAGGCCGTAACCTGGCGGCACGAGACCTCTAGGCTGGGTCGGCGCGGACGATAGCTGGTTTCTGGCTGTTGCGCAGCGCCACGGATCACGGAGCGAGTGGAAGCGCTTGCAGTCCCGCTACCTCCGGCAATCCGACCATGAGGTTGGCGTTCTGAACTGCCTGGCCGGCTGCGCCCTTGCCGAGGTTGTCAATCGCTCCGATGCAGATGATGTGGCCGGTTGAATGGTTCCGCGCGTAGCCAACGAAGCAGAGGTTCGAGCCGGTTGCCCAGGTGCTTCTCGGACCCCGGCCGTTAATTGGAGGGACCACGCGCACGAACGGCTCATTTGCATACATGCGCCCAGCAACATCGTGAAGCTCGTCGACCGATGACTGGCGTAGGGGACGGACGTAGCACGTGGCAATGATTCCGCGGGTCATCGGGATCAGGTGCGGAGTGAATGCGACTGTCGCGCGTGAGGTCCCGGGAGGCACCGTTTCGGCGACAGTACCGTGCTGCAGTCGAGTGAGCGCCTCAGTGATCTCAGGAACGTGTGAGTGGCGCTCCAACCCGTAGGGCATCACATCTTCATTCGTTTCAGCGAACCCAAACTCGCTGCGACCGCCACGCCCCGCGCCGCTGACACCGCTCTTGGCGTCCACCACGATGCCTTCAGGATCGCCGATGCCCGCGGCGATGATCGGCGCGAGAGCGAGCAGCGTGGCTGCCGGATAGCAGCCCGGGTTCGCTACCCGTGAGGCACCGCAGATCATGGGGCGGACGCCCGGGAGTTCGGTCAGGCCATACGCCCATCCGTCCACGAACCGATGGTCTCCACCGACGTCGATGACCCGCACATTTCCCGGCACGCGGGCGAGCGGCTCGCGTGAGGCACCGGTGGGCAGCGACGCGAACAGCAGCTCGACGCCATCAAGGTGGTCAGGGTCAAACGCCGCCACTGTCAGGTTCCCAAGGTTCTGGCCGATCAGCGCCGGTTCGAGTTCGCACAGGCGACGCCCGGCGGACGACTCCCCACCGGCGTACACCACATCGAAACCAGGGTGGGCGGCGCACAGGCGAAGCAACTCGCGTCCGCCGTACCCGCTGACCCCGGTAATTCCGATGCGGATTCTGTCGGTCGCCATGGCCGTGAAATCCCCCCTCCCAGATCACTCAGTATACTTTGGCGACGTGAACGTAAAACATCTCGTGCTCGTGAAGGTCCGGCCAGACGTCACTGAAGCCGAAATATCAGCGGCGTTCGACGCGCTCGGCGCACTGGTTGGGCAAGTGCCAGGCTTGCTCTCCTTCAGTGCTGGGCGCAACCACTCACCAGAAGCAGCTGGCCAAACGTACACGCATGCATTTGTCATGGAGTTTTCTGACATCACATCCCGTGACGCATACCTTCCTGACCCGCGCCATCAGGCCGCGGCTCAGCGCCTCCGGTCGATTCGCGAGCCGCACGACGCGGTCACGATTGTCGACTTCACCGGATAGCGATTTCACCGGCCATCGTTCCAACGTCGTACTCAATCTTGGCTCCGGGTGGGGCAGGCTGCCTACCGGCTGCTAAGTTCGCCAACGGTAGGCGCTCGCGCTTTGAATTGCCACGGCGCACGTCTGCCGACTTGGGGGACGTGCAACAATGGCGTGCATCCTCGTCGCCGATGACGAGCCGGATATCCGCCGGATTATCCGGATTTACATGAAGCGTGCAGGTCACAGCGTGGTCGAGGCCGAAAATGGCGCTGTGGCCCTCGAGGCTTTCCAGCGGGAACACCCGGACGCCGCAATCATGGATGTAATGATGCCCGCCATGACCGGTCTGGACGTGGTGCGCGCAGTCCGAGAACTTGACGCCCCGACCCGCGAGACCCCGATCATCCTGCTGTCTGCACGTGCCATGCCCCACGAAGTCGCGACGGGCGTGGGGTCGGGAGCTGACCGCTACATGGTCAAGCCTTTCAGCCCGGGCGAGTTGCTGGCGACGGTCGCTGAGCTGCTAGAGGCGCGGTCCCGCGCGACGAATGCCTAGAAGCGCCCAGTCGCTCTGGCCGGAGCGTACCTGTGGCACCTTGGCGTGAACGGCGCATCGGCGTAAGCGTGATCGGAGGCGTTCGGTTCCGGGCGTTTACTCGAGGGCGGCCGGGCGTAGCGCCCCAGTTATGCGCTATTTGATGGCCTCTCCACTCCCGCGCCCGATGGCGTGGTAGATGAGGCCAGCGGCACGTGCGGTTGCTGGGTCGTATACGTTTCGTCCGTCTATGAACACCGGCCTGTGAAGGACCGAGCGCACACGATTGAGATCAAGGTTCTTGAACTCGTTCCAGTCCGTGACTAACACGGCGGCGTCTGCGCCTGAAAGGGCCTCATAGGTACCGGAGGCGTACTGGATTTCCGGAACAGATGCCCGCGCGCGTGCCATCGCTACCGGGTCATACGCCCGGACGTGCGCGCCTTCACCCAGCAGGAGGTGCGCAATCTCGATGGCAGGTGCCTCACGCATGTCGTCGGTGTTCGGCTTGAACGCGAGTCCAAGGAGCGCCACCGTAACCCCTTCGAGGCTGCCAAGGGTGTCACGCAGGCGCTGGATCACCTTTCGGCGCTGATCCTTGTTGATTTCGATCACGGTCCGCAAGAGGAGCGGGTGGCAGCCGGCGACCGCGCCCATGTGTGCGAGCGCCTTGACATCCTTGGGAAAGCAGCTGCCCCCCCACCCGAGCCCGGCGTCGAGGAAGGAACGGCCAATCCGGGCGTCGCGCCCCATGCCATCAGCGACCTGGCGCACGTCGGCGCCCAACTTGTCGCAGATGGAGGCCACCTCGTTGATAAAGCTGATCTTGGTGGCCAAGAAGGCATTGGAGGCGTATTTGATCATCTCCGCCGTGCGCGGGTCGGTGATAAGAATTGGCGCCTGCAGGCTGATGTAGAGCGTTGCGACTAGCTCAGCGTCGGCGCGTCTGGTGGCGCCGAGGACTACCCGGTCCGGACGCATGAAGTCCGCCACGGCAGACCCCTCGCGCAGGAACTCCGGGTTCGAGACCACGCCAACGTGCACGTGCTGCCGGTCGGCGGGTAGGTGGGTCGAGATTATGTGGTCAACCCGGTCCGCCGTCCCGATTGGGACCGTGGACTTGTTGATCACCAACGCACCGTCCTTCAGGTGCAGGGCGAGGGCTGCGGCGGCCGCTCGGACCTGCGCCAAGTCGGCCTCCCCTTCCGTCCCGGACGGCGTGTTGACTGCGATGAAGCAAAAATCTGCGCCCGGGACCGCCTCGGCATAGCTCGTCGTGAAGGTGAGTCTCCCAGAGGCGACGTTTCGGGCGACGAGTTCTTCGAGCCCTGGCTCGTAGATTGTCAGTTCGCCGCGTTGGAGGCGAGCGATTTTCGCTTCGTCAATGTCGAGGCAAATGACCCGGTTGCCGAGGTCAGCGAGGCAGGTGCCCGTGACCAGGCCCACATACCCGGTTCCGACGACACAAATTTGTTTCATGGAGAGGTGCCTACCTTCTCGGGCGACCAGCGAGTGCGCATGCGACTCCCCGGCTGCTCGTGGAATCCCGGATTCGTAACGTGTGCGAGCGTGACTGGGCGTGCGGCGATTGGCTGATTGTCGACCCACCCGTAGACTGGATCAACGATGCCCGAATTGCCTGAGGTAGAAGGTTTTCGGCGGCGCATGGCACCGGTAGTCCTGGGCCGTCGGCTCACGAGTCTGGCGGTGTTCGACCAGAAGCGTTGGCATCCTGCCGAAGGCACTCGAGCCGACACCGCGATCAGTGGGGCCGTCGACTCAGTTGACCGGGCCGGGAAGATGCTGCTGTTCCGGCTATCCAACGGTTTCGCTTTGGCCATGCACCTCAAGATCGCGGGGCAGCTTGTCCTTGAGGTTCCCGACCAGACGCGGCTCGTTGGCGGACATCCATATCCACGTCCCGGCATCGAACTCCCTGACCCGAGTACCCGTTTCCTGCTTGAGTTCGACGGAGACGTTCGGCTTTGGTTCAACGACCAACGGCGCTTCGGGTGGCTGCGACTGCTCCCGTCGCCGGAGGTCGATGCCTTCGTCGCGGGACACAAGTACGGGCCGGATCCGATCGCCCCTGGGTTCAGCGTCGAGATCTTCCGCGACCGATTAGCCGCCCGTTCTGGCAGAACTGTGAAGGCAGCGCTGCTCGACCAGACATGCGTGGCTGGAGTCGGAAACATCTACGCCGATGAGTCGCTCTACCGCGCGCGCATCCACCCGAGCCGCCTGACGGGTTCACTGGACCGTTCCGAGATCACGGCGCTTCATCGTGAACTTGTCCATATCCTCGAAGTCGCGATACCGGTCGGAGGCGCCTTGATGCGTGGGAACCGCAAAGTGCCCGCCGAGGATGAAGCCGACGCCGGGCGCGACTTCCTCGAAGCCCATGGATGTGCGGGCGAACGATGTCCGCGCTGCGTGGCGCGGGGCGATGCTGGACAGGACAATGCTCCCCAGATCATCCGAATCGTGGTGGCGGGGCGTGGAACGTACGTCTGCCCCGGCTGCCAAGCAATTCCGAGTTCGTCGCCCTAATCCAGCGACGCTACCGCGAGTGTGTAGATCGCTCGCGCTCGAGGTCTGGGGGACGACATGGCGCGACTACTCTCCGAAACGGACGTCCGCGCGCTCGTCGATATGCCACTTGCCATTGAGGCGGTGACTACCGCGTTTCGGTCGCTCGGTGCCGGGACGGGGCGGAATATCCCGCGCGAAAGGCTGTTCCCAC
>CAILQO010000160.1 GCA_903836285.1 uncultured Chloroflexota bacterium | reverse complement strand
CGGCGAGCCCGACAGCCACCGTCAAGTTAGGTCTTGGAAACGCAACCGCGTCGCCCGCGGTCATAGCATCGCCCCCGACCTGTTCGGCGAACGGGGTCACATTCACGATCGACCGTCCCGTGGGAAGCAGCACCGCCATCGAGGGCACCGCGATCATCGTGGCGATCACCGGAGTGATCAATCCCACCGCCACCGGCCCGATTGCCTACGGCACGGGGGCGATCAAGACCTTGGCCGCGAATGGGTCAACCATTCTTGCGACCGCATCGGCCGTCACGCCCATCCAGGCGGCGATCACCGGTGGTTCGCTCGCCGGGGGCGCCGTCACCGCAACACCCAACACCGCAGGAGCGACGTCCGTCGTTTCGGTGCCGTTCCTCGTAACAAACCCAATCCCGGCCGGCGGATCGGTGCAAATCGCATTCCCTGGAGACGCCGCAAACGTCCTCGGTACGGGGGCGTACGTCCTGACCTCAAGCCCGTGGTCGGCCAGTCTCTCAGGCGTTGGCTATTACGTACCCGCGTCCGGTGCGGCGTGCACGACAGCACTTCCCGGCGGGGCAACGACCATCAGCGGTGCGACGGGTTCCCCGGGAACGCCGACCTCATCGGTGCCGTACTTGGTCACCCTTCCGCTCTCCACGACCATCCCGTCCGGAGCCTGCGTGGTCGTGACGGTCGGAACGGTGCGGCTCCCGCAAGTGGCAGGCCGCTCCGCAAACTTCACGATCACCACCCGGGCCCCAGGATTGGGCGGCGCGACCGGCACGCTCATCGACACCGGCCTAGCCAGTGGCGCCGCGACGGTAACCCCGGGATCGCTTGCCGGGGCGACTGTCAACCTTGCGAGCCGGACGGTGGCACCGGACAACGACGCAGGCAAGCCTGCAAACGTCACCGCTGCCTTCACGCTGTCGGCCACAAGTGCATTGCCAGTCGGTGGGCGGGTCACGATCACCTTTCCGACAAGCCCTGCCCCGTTCACGTTCGGTACCGTCGCGATTGATTCGATCAGCACCACGATCAATGGCACCACAACCTCGGTGCCGGGCCTCTTCTCGGTGAGCAACTTCTACGTCGCGCCCGACGTGGATTTGAACTATGCGGGGTCTTCTCCCTTAACCGCCGGAAGCACAGTCACGGTCACCCTTACCGGACTAACCAACCCGGCAACGAGTTCCGTGACCTCGGCCCAACCGTCGGGCACACCAACACAGTGGACGATCACTACAAAGGCCCCGGCAACCCTCGGATCGCTACCGATGGACCAGATCACCGCGGGCGGGCCTGTCATCGTTCCCGCATTGGCCGGTGGCCCGGGCGGGACGCCCTCCGGCGCCGCAACGGGCCTCGGTTCCCCTTCGGTCGACTTCGCCACCGGCCAAGCGGGCGTCACGGAGAGCGCTACCGTCCGGCTCAAGCTTGTCAACCCACTCCCGACCGGCAGCACCATCCGGATGACGCTACCGACAGACGGATTTGATGCCACGACGGCGTCGATCCAGGGCGGAGTTGCCGTTGTCACTTCCGGTACCGGCGCTACCAGCTCCGGTGCGTTTGCGGTCTCCAGTGCAACAGCCAGAACGGTGGGGATCACGTACAACGGCCAAGCTTCGTTCAACGACAGCTCAACCTTGCCGACCGGGGCCACCATCGCACTGCCGATAGCTGGCATCCGACTGCCAACGACGGTGCCGACTGCAAGTCCGACCGCATGGGGTACGACCGGAAATGCCGGCACCACCGGCACCGTCACCGTCCAGACAGAGACCGCAGCCGGCTATGTCATCGACCGGGCAACCACAGTCGCAGGCATCCGCGTGACGCCGGCCCGCGCAACGGCGATCACGCTTGGCATCGCACCGGCAGTCACCAATACCCCGGCAACCTTCGCGATTGATTTCACCATTGGTACTGGTGCCAGCGTCCCTGCCTGCTCCGGACCGGTGATCAATCTAGCAGTGACCTCGAACGCCACGGTTGGGGGTCGCACCAGCAGCTGCGGCACGGTGACGGTGACCTTACCGGCTTCGGTGAGCATGCCCGACACCATTTCGACCGCGCACATATCGATCGGCGTGAACGGGGGTACCGCGCAGGCCGTCGCCGCCGTTGTGAAATCTGGCACGGCGATCAAGTTCGCGACGCCCGTCACTCTTCCAGCCGGTAGCACCGTCCGGATTGAAATCTCCGCGACGGCAGGAATACGCACCCCAGCCGTTGGCGGAACGTACACGGCCCACGTCCAAACCTCGTCCTCGCCAGACGACGCTTCATCCGCAAGCGTCACGCTCGGCGCACCAGCGACCGCAGTCACGGTACAACCGATCAGCCCGACTCTCATCGGGGGCCCCTCTGGTGGTCTTGTCATCGCCTTTACGAATGGTGCAGGCGCGTCGCTCGCAGCGAATGTCGGCACGATCACAATCGGTTTCCCGGCATCGTTCCCGATCCCGTCAACGATTGGACGCCAGTACATCCTGGTGAACGGCACGCCGGTCGCATCCAATGCGACCCCGGCGATCACCCCGAGGCCCGGTGGTGGACAGCAACTGACGTTCCCAGTGCCGATCACCATCGGCGCCGGCGCTCCAGTAGACGTCGCAATCTGGGCCGCCGCCAACATCAGCGTTCCAACCAACGCGGGGCCACACACCATTACGGTACAGACGTCGGCCGCGCCGGTCGACGCCTCGGGAACCGTCTCGTTCACGCCAGAACCGGCAACGCGCCTGATCGTCATCTTCCCAGGTGAAACGGCGGCACCCGGTTCAGCACCCGGCAAGACCGGAACTCCGGCACTGGCGTCCGGCCAACCGGGACCAATCTCGGTCCGCGCGGTGGATCGCTTCTACAACAAGGCACCATCGACCGCCACGGTCGCACTGGCGTACACGGACCCACAGACGACGCTGCCGACCAACGTCGGGGGCCAGAACCGCGTGACCCTTGCCGGAGGCGAATCCACCTTCTCCATCACACCGGGACGACCTGGAGCCTATACCTTTACGGCCACAGACACGGCTACAACCGGAGTACTCCTGCCAACGACCCAATCGGTGGCAGTCACGGCAGGAGCGTTCTCGAACCTCCTGGTCCTGCTTGCCGGCGAGACGCTCGCTCCAGCAACGGCGACAGGCATCGCCAACCTCAGCGGCCCAATCGTCACGGGTTCCACTCCGGCAACGGTACAGGTCACCATCGTCGCAACGGACGCGACATTCAATCTGGCGACAACCTCGCCCGGATACCAAGTCACCATCACTGGTGGCGTGTCGCCAGTCACTGCGACGCTGGTAAACGGTACCGCCCAAGCGAACATCACCCTCCCTGCAGGCGCGACAACCCTCACCTTCACCGGAGCAGGGCCGATCACTGGCACGCGAGTACTCACCATTGCCGTGGCGGCGCCGCCAACGGGAGGCGGGGGTGGATCGTCCGGAAGCGGAAGCTCCACCGGCGGAGGTTCAGGCGGCTCGAGCGGGAACACTGGAGCGACCATCACCGCGCCCACCCCATCGGTCGCACCTACACCAATTGCGGTCGCGCCGCCGGCTACCGCCCCCGTACCTCCAACAACCCCAGAGTCAGCGGTGACCGTGCTCCCGACGCCAACACCTCAATCCATGGCACCGATCGGAACTTCAACCGAACCTGGCGCCTCTAGCACCGAAGCCCCGATGCCAACCCCAACGCCGTCCAACGACACTGTGAATGGTGCTGGCGGCACCAACGTGGGCGAACCCGAACCAGGGCCGAGCCCGGTTTCCACACCGTTGCGACTCAACCCGATACGCGACCAGAACATCCGACCGATGGACTTACCGCCATTTGCCCCGGAAACGGAAGTGGTCGCCGCTGCCGGGGTACGCGTCGGGTTCGCCCCCGGCACAACGGCGAAACTGCCACCCGGAACGACCGCCGACGCCGTCTCGCTGCTGCCAGCAATCGCTTATGCCCTGCCGGGAGTAGGCACCCCCCCACCATCCTCCCAACCGCTTGCCGCATTCCAGACAGTCGCCCGTGAGGAAGACGGCGGGTCCGCTCCATTCGTTGCCCGGCACCTCCTGACCTTGAACCCCACCGGCCTGCTTGGCACGGCGCCCTCGGGACTGCCGTACAAACCAGCAAACGTCATGGCCTTTGAAGACCGCGATGGGCGCTGGGCACCAATCCCGACCCGCCTCGACGAAAGCACCGGCACGCTCATCGCCGACGCCAACCGCGGACTCGTCATCTTCGTCGCGTTCGACCCAGCAGCAGTCCGCCCTGACGCTGACTACGTGATCGGCCAAAACGCCAATGGTGAACCACGCGTACGGTTCTTCACGCAAACGAATGGCCGTGAACCCGGAGCCATCCCGCTCGGGTACGCCATCTCGGATTCCGCCGACGGCCCGTCGCTCAGGTCAGAGTTCGACCGGATCGGCGGAATTGACCGGGTCGGGTACCCGGTATCAGCGGAGACCACGTTCAAGGGCTTTCAAGTCCAGGTCATGCAACGCGCCGTCCTGCAGTGGATCGGAGACCCGAGCGGCATCGGAGGTCGGGCGGCGCAAATGAACATCCTTGACGAACTCACCTCGTCCGGATTTGACGACTACCTCCACACCAATCTCCGGGTTCCGCGGACGTTTGACAACACTGCGGACGAGGGGCTATCGATGGACGAAGTCATCGTGCGCCACATCGGGTTCCTAGATGACAACGCACTTACCCGTGCAGCGTACATGGCAAACCCGGATCACCTCGAAGACTATGGATTGCCGACGGCTTACGAGGAGTTCGACGATGCGTATGTCGTCCGAACCCAACGCGCCGTGATCCAGCTCTGGAAAGTGTCACGCCCGTGGGCCAAAGCGGGCGATATCACGATCGTCGGAGCAGGCGAGTTGCTGAAGGACATTGCGCACGTCGCAACCTCGCTGGGTGACGTACCGCCAATCCCCCTTGACGCGTTCACGCCCCAGATCCCACCGTCCGAGTAGCTAGCCGCACGGACCGTGCCAGGCACGCGTCGGCTCTCGACGCACGGAAACGGCATCGCACGATTCGGTTCACCTCACCGCCAAAGACGACGGTTCCGCCGCCGTCCTTCCGCAAGCCAACACGGAGCGCGCCCGGAAACGGCCGGACGTGTCCTCCCCCGACGGGCCGGTATGCTTCCGCCACGCGGCCCGGACTGCCCCGTGGCCACACGGAGGCACCACAAGTATGTCTGGACTCCCTGCACCGTTACTGACCCGCGACTCTGCGTGGACGCTCCTTACCGAGTTCACGACGTCCCCTGTGCTGATCCGCCACGCTGTCGCAGTCGAAGCCGCCATGCGCGGACAGGCAACAATCTACGGGGGGGACATCGAGTACTGGGGAATCGTCGGGCTACTCCATGATTTTGATTTCGAGCGGTACCCCACTGCAGAACAGCACCCATTTGAGGGTGCGCGGATCTTGCGCGAACGCGGGCACGGCGAGGAGTTGGTTGAGGACATCCTGTCGCACGCCCGGTACAGCGGCGTCGCGCGGGTCCGTCCGGTGCAGAAGTCGCTGTTTGCGGTCGATGAACTCTCCGGCTTCATCACGGCATGCGCCCTGGTAAAGCCGTCGAAGTCGCTGTCGGAAATCGACCCCGCCGGTGTCCGAAAGAAGATGAGGGATAAGGCCTTCGCGCGGGCGGTCAGCCGCGACGACATCATCGACGGGGCAGCCGAACTCGGGGTTGACCTCGACGCCCATGTCCTTGTCGTCGTCGAGTCACTGAAGCCGGTCGCCGCCGAACTCGGCCTCGTCGCCTGATCGGCCACCAACCGACGCCAACAGACCAACCTGAACGGATACGGGGGAACATGATGCGGATCACCGGCATAACGACATTCATCATGGAGAGTCCAGGACGGGAGTACCTGTTCGTCAAGGTACAGACCGACGATGGAATCTACGGGTGGGGTGAAGGCACCCTTGAGATGAAGCAGGGGACAGTTGCGGCGGCGATCCGTGACCTTCAGGGCTTCATCATCGGTGAAGACCCGACGCGCATCGACTACCTGTGGCAGCGCATGTACCGCCACGGGTTCTGGCGAGGAGGCGAGGCGATCCTGACGGCCGTCTCGGCGATTGAGATGGCGCTCTGGGACATTACCGGGAAGGCTTTCGGGCAGCCGGTGTACCGTTTGCTTGGCGGTGCGGTGCGTGACTACATCCCGTGCTATACCCATTTTGGTTCGGTCGACCAGGCACGGGCGCTTGTTGCGGACGGGTGGACGGCGCTCAAGTCAGGCTTGCGCCTGAAAGATGGTGGCGGTCGCACCTTTGAAGAGACTTCGGCAATCGCGGCGACGGCGGAGTTCTACGAAGCCACGCGCGCCGCGGTCGGACCGGACGTTGCCCTGATGTGCGACGTGCACGGGCGGCTGCGTCCAGCGGCGGCGATTCGCCTTGGGCGATCGCTTGACCGCTTCGGCCTGGCGTTCCTTGAAGAAGCCGTTCCTCCCGATAATGTTCAGGCATTACGTCGCGTGCGCGAATCGGGCCTCTCCATGGACCTTGCCACGGGCGAACGGGCGTTCACCAAGTGGGGGTACCGGGAGTTGATTGAGGGGCAGCTGGTGGACGTCATCCAACCGGACCTGTGCCACGACGGCGGGATCAAGGAGACGCTGAAGATCGCGGCGATGGCCGAGGTCCACGAGATCCTCGTCGCACCGCACAACCCCAACGGTCCCGTCGGCACCGCCGCGTCGGTCCACCTCGCGGCCGTGATCCCGAACCTCGCCATTCTCGAGTACGCCCAGTCCCCGACGCGTGACGCATGCCAGGCGGGACCAGAATCCGACCGGCTTACCGCCCGCAATGGACGCATCGCTCTGCCAACCAAGCCAGGTCTTGGCATTGATCTTGACGAATCGTTCTTGACCGCAAATCCCTACACTGGCGTCAAGCTTTGGCCCGGCATCTTCCATGCCGACGGTGGAGTCGCTGACGTTTAGGTTGCGGCGTGGTCAAGAAGCGGCGATGCGAATAGCCGCTTCAGGCAGGATAGCACATGTCAAGTAAGATTACCAAGACGCTGAGGGCTGCGATCGTGCGGGCGGGCGAGTCTCCAGTCCGGTGTGCGGT
>CAILQO010000159.1 GCA_903836285.1 uncultured Chloroflexota bacterium | reverse complement strand
CGCGCTGAATGACTTCCTCACCAGTGGCATCGTGGCAATCGCCAGCGATGTGTTCGTGCTGCTGGGCATTGTCGTACTCATGCTCGCACTCAACTGGCGATTGGCCCTCGCGACGATGATTGTCGCACCGATCATCGCACTGGTCACGCACCTCTACCGGCGCCGGTCTCGAACGCTGTATCGCGAGGTCCGTTGGCAGAACTCCATCGTCACCACCTACCTCGCCGAGAATATTTCAGGGGTGCGAGCGGTGCAGGCGTTCGCCCGCGAGGATCTCAACCGTCGAAGGTTCGATGATGTGAATTCGGAGAACCTGCGACGCATCATTGTTGCCACCGTGTTCTCGGCCGGATTCGGTCCGATCATCACCTTCATCTCGACGGTCGCTACCGTCACGGTGATCTGGTTTGGTGGTCGGCTGGTCATCGACGACGAAATGTCACTCGGGTCACTCTGGGCATTCATCGCCTACGTCGGGCGCTTTTTCGAACCGATCAACGAACTTTCTGCACGGTACAACTCGATGCAGGCCGCGATGGCCGGTGGCGAACGTGTCTATGCACTACTTGACACGCCCGTCTCGGTGACCGACCGGCCGGGCGCCCGACCGCTCGGCAACATCCACGGCAGTGTCCGGTTCAACGATGTCACGTTTGAATATCTGCCGGACCGACCGGTCTTGCGCGACCTGAACATCGACGCAAAACCCGGCGAGGTAATCGCGTTGGTTGGGCACACCGGCGCCGGCAAGTCGAGCATCATCAACATCCTGCTGCGCTTCTACGACATCCGGAGCGGTGCAATCACGATTGACGGCAACGACATTCGCGACGTCACGACTGAGAGCCTCCGCCGTCAAGTCGGGCTCGTCCTGCAAGAGCCGTTCCTCTTCTCGGGGACAATCCGAGACAACATCCGTTACGGAAAGCTCGACTCATCTGACGACGAGGTCATCGCGGCGGCGCAAGCGGTGAACCTGCACGAGTACATCGCTAGCCTGCCCCTTGGCTACGACACCGAGGTGAACGAACGCGGCGCGTCACTCTCTCAGGGCCAGAAGCAGCTGATCAGCTTTGCGCGGGCACTCATCGCCGACCCGCGGATCCTGATCCTTGACGAGGCGACCGCCTCAGTCGATACGGCCACCGAGAAACTAATCCAGCATGGTCTTGAAACGCTCATGCGAGGGCGCACGAGCTTTGTCATTGCGCACCGCCTCTCCACAATCAAGGCGGCGTCGCAGATCATTGTGCTCCGCCAGGGGCGCGTCATCGAGCGAGGCACCCACGACGAACTCTTGGCTCGCGAAGGGTACTACTTCGGTCTTTACCGCATGCAGTTTCGGCACGGGGGGATCGCGGAGGACACCCCGGAGCCTGAGGAGCTCGCCGCTGCAGATCCGACCACCCGCCGAGTTGATACATCTGGGGCGACTGCGTCGCGATCGTAACGGCGTCCAGATTACCGACCCCCTGTGCTACACTCACGCTCCCGCACCCGTAGCTCAGGGGATAGAGCGATTGCCTCCGGAGCAATAGGCCGTAGGTTCGAATCCTATCGGGTGTACCATCAATTCCAGACGCCGCTTCCGTCAACGGGAGCGGCGTCAATGTTTGCAGCAGGTATCGAAGGACAATGGGAATGGGTCTCGAGGACGAGTTCGGCGATGTCATCCGTAAGGCGCGGACAGGCACCGGCCTCGAGATGGCGGACGTCTCCGCAATGACCGGGATTCCGGAGCGCGACCTGCGATCGATGGAGGTGTACACCCGGCGACCTACCCCAGACGAAGTGACCGCCCTCGCGCACGCCCTCGACTTGCGTGCGCCTGCTCTCAGTGCCCTTGCCAATGAGGCAATCGAGGTCGCCGATGGCCCATGGACAGTGGGTGACCTGACCGTCCATCGGGTAACTACCGGCTACCCATCGCATTGCTACGTGATCGTTGCCCCATCCGGGACCTGCGCCATCATCGACCCTGGCGACGACGCTATTGTCGACGAGGTCGCGTCGTACGCCACCAGCGGTCGGCGTCACCCCGTGGCAATCTTGGTCACGCACGGCCACCACGACCACGACGGTGGGGTTGCTCGCCTCCAACGACGTCTCTCGGTCCCAGTTCATGTCCACGAGGCCGACACTGGTAACCTCACGAACCTTGATACCTCGGTCCTCCGGCTCCACGGTGACCCCGGCAGGCGCTACGGCATCGAGGACCTCGAGTGGCACGCACTGCCAACACCCGGCCACACGGCCGGCAGCACGACGTGGGTATTCCCGTCCGCCGGAGTTGGTGCAGCATTCTGCGGCGACACGATGTTTGCCGCATCCGCGGGGAACGGGCGTGCCGGATACACCCGGCATCTCACCTCATTGCGTGAAGCCATCGGGACGCTTCCACCAGCGACCGTCTTGTATCCGGGTCATGGCCCAGCGACTTCCGTTGCCGCCGAGCGGCGCCACAACCCATTCCTTCGAGACTGACGCAACGTCAATAGATGAGCCAACGCGAAAGGCCCCGGCATCATGCCTGGGCCTTTCTGTAGTTGCAGAAGCACGCGGGGTCGTCTACTTGTGGGTCATCACAAAGACGCCATCCCAGCCGTCACCTGGCGGGTTCTGCGCCATCACCTCGCAGCGCTCAACGTAGACCATCGACGGGCCATCATCGAAGAACAACTCGCGAACATATTCGAAGGCTTCCTGTGCCTCTTCGAACTTCTGTTCACGATACAGGGCCATCGCCGCGTCCCATGCCTCCATGAACCCCTCAGGCCGGGTCAGATCAGGTTCCGGAGACTCACCGATCGGATGAAACACCTCATAGATCGCAGTGGGCTCCTTCTTGCCCTTTACCGCAATGAGGTCAAGGTATCGACAAACCCACGTATCCTTGATGGCTTCGTACGTGAACTCGGTGACGATCATGTTCGTCCCGTATTCCTTATTCACACCTTCCACGCGCGACCCAAGGTTCACAGCGTCACCCATTACGGTGTAGTCAAAGCGCATCGTAGATCCCACGTTCCCGACCGTCATCGGGCCAGTGTTGACGCCTACACCAATGTTAAGTTTCGGCAAACCTTGTGAAATCCAGATTTTCTGTAACTGGTGCAACCGCTTCACCATGTCATATCCAGTACGCACGCACAGTTCTGCATGGTTCGGTTGGATTAGTGGCGCACCCCAGAACGCCATGATGCAGTCACCCATGTACTTGTCAAGCACGCCCTTTTGGACGTAGACAATGTCCGTCATCTCCGTCAGGAAGTTGTTCAGGAAGGCGACAAGATCTTGGGGGTCCATGCGCTCGGACACTGACGTGAAACCACGGATATCCGAGAACAGTACGGTCATGTCTCGCTTGACCCCGCCCAATTCCAGATTGTCAGGATCCTTCAGGACCTCAGTCATCACGGCAGGACTGAGGTACTTCCCCATCACTCCCCGTGTGGCGCGCGCCTCCGCCTGCTCAAAGACCACGCGGTACAGGATGACCGCGAGGTAGGCAGTCAGGAGCGCTGCCGCCGGAAAGACGTTGTTCCAAATCGTGAAGGTCTCGGCGGCACTCATCACCCCTTCTGCTTCGGTGCCATGCCAAATGTTCGCCACGACGTACAGAAGGAAGACAACGAGAATGCCAATCGACCCGAGTACCGGCGGGAAAAACGGCAGCACGACTCCGGCCATCAAGGTCAGGCCGAGCATGATCGCGATCGTGGACTGGACCGTCTGTGGCGCGAGGTACGCACTGCGCAGCAGCATTTCGGTCGTCTGAGCGTGGATTTCAACCCCGGTCATCTTGACGCCCGAGACCGACGTGGGTGCAAAGTAGTCGTCGGCAAAACCGATCGCCGTAAGGCCGACGTAGACGATCTTGTCCTTGACCTTGGTTCGGTCAAACGTCCCCTTGACAACGTCGGCGAACGACACGGACTCCACTGGCCCGGGGCCAATGTCCGCCGCCTTGTGCGAGGGGCGCCCGAGGAAGTTGACAATCGCGAGCCCGTGGTCGTCGACCGGCACCGGACGACCAGCGAAGTACAGGTAGCCCGGTCCGCTCTGGTCGACGGCCTTCGTCCGACGCAAGTAGGCGGCAGCAGCCTGAAGCGGCAACCCGTTCACGTCCGCGCCCTTCATGTTTGCGACAAGGGGCATACGGCGAACCGAACCGTCAGTGTCCACCCACGGGTGAACATGGGCCACCGCCGACGCGTGATCGGCGAGTTCGGCAATCGGGGGAATGGTGTCCTGATACTTGATGTTCTCACCGGGTGCGAGCGGGGATGGCTCCGGGGGGCTGCCGACGGTCGCGAGGATGACCTGCACCCCTCCGCCCTGCTTCTGCCGGGCGTAGTCCATCGCCTCGCCAAACGCCTTGTCCTCCGGACACGGGCGCGGAACGGTGGCAGGGCAACCCGGTGCATCGAAGAGGATGTCGTAGACGACGACCCGAGCCCCTGCATCCGCCAGGTTCCGCAGCGCCTGCGCGTGCAGGGTGCGCGGCCATGAGAAGACGCGTCCGTACTGCTCCTTGAACGCCGAGACCGACGGCTCATCGATCTGCATCATGACGACCTTCTCGGCCGTTACTCCGTCACGTGATCGAAAGAGGATCGTGTCTGTCACCAAGTTCTGGACGTTGTTGAGTCCCGAGAAGAATCCGAACGAGAACGCTAGGCTGAAGATGCCCCCAATGCCCAAACCGAGCAGAACGCAGATCAGGAACCGCTTCCTGGCGCGTGCGGTCATGGGTGGTCCTCCCGCGCCAGGACCGCTTCGGCGACGCGTCGTGGCGGTCGCCGGGGTCCCCGCGACTAGCTAGTGGTTCGCGATCGACAAGGTCGGTGACGGGCGACCGACAAGTCGCGAGGCAGCCGCGACAATCGTGTCAACCGACTGGGCGACCGACAGTAACCCGGTGTTGATCACAAGGTCATATGACGCAGGGTCAAGCCACTGGGCACTGAAGAATTGGCGATGGAAGCCTGATCGGTCCCAGTCGCTCTGTCGAACCCGAGTCCGGGCCTCGTATTCGGCGACGCCCTGCCCATTCGCGACGCGCTCAACCCGCGTCGCTTCCGGCGCGATGCACAGGACGCGAAGCACCGAGGCACCACCGCCGGTGACAACGTGGCCGGCACGCCCGACGATCACTGCATCGTCGCTCGACGCGACCTCGGCGATGGTGCGGGCCATAAGCGCCGCATACGCTTCCACCGCCCAGAAGCGGGGAGCATCAAGGCCGACGCCTCGCGCCCGGACCGGTCCAGTCGGCGCGTATGCATCAGCAATGATGTCCGGCACGTCTGGATTGATCGGCGGCATCGGCACGAGTTGCCAAAGGTCGGACGGCCTGGTGAGCATCCCTCGCCCCCGTTCGTCCAGCGTCGCCATCTCGTCCGCGGGGACGTGTCCAAGCCGCGCGGCCATCCCAATTAACCGGTCGTCATACACCGCCATGCCAAGGCGAGCGCCAACGGCGGCTGCGATCGCTTCTGCGTTGGTCGCAATCGGACGCGCGATCGTGACGACGGGCATCGGGTAACGATCCTCCGGCCAGCAGTATACCCGGCCCACTCCCTTTCATCTGGTAGCGTCGCCTTTCGGCGCTACGGTGACGCGTCGCGGTCAAGCTCTCGCAAGCGGTCGTCCAAGTTCTTGAGCTCAGCTCCGAAGCGTCCGAAGTCCCCCGACTTGAGCGCGTCAACCGCGCGATCGTACGCGCCCCGGGCGTCTCGGACCGTCTGTCGGTTGACCGGCGTGGAGCCGCTGACTGGCGGGGCGCCGGATGCAGGCACAGTTGCGCGCGCCGCCGGGGTCGCTACCGCTGGCGCCTTGCCACCAGTGACTGGTACCGGGGTGGCACGAGGCGGCGCTGCTGTCGTCCCGCGGATGGCTGCGGTCGCAACGTTTGCGACTGGCTCATCAGCCGAGAAGAGTCGTCTCAGCCCCTCCTCAAGCGTTGGCTCCATCACGACGCGATTGCCGGTGGCAACCACCACTCGCTTGAGTTCAGGCATCCGCGAGGTTTCTGCCTGCAGGTAGATTGGCTCCACATAGAGCGTCGATGATCCGATGGGGATGACCAGCAGGTGTCCGCGGATGACCCGCGACCCTTGCTGGTTCCAAAGCGTCAGCTGCGAGGAGATTTGGGGGTCTTGGTCGATGCGCGCGTCGATCTGGGCCGGCCCGTACACCAGTCGATCTTTCGGGAACTTGAACAACACAAGCTGCCCGTACGACGGCCCGTCGGATCGAGCAGCCAACCAGCTGATCATGTTGTCGCGGTTGGCCGGAGTGAACGGCAGCATGAGGAGGAACTCCTCCCGCGTCTCACCCGGAATGCGCATCGTCACCCAGTACGGCTGCATCGGCTGGCGCCTGTCGCCGACAACTTCCGACGCACCGGTCCAGACGTCCTCAGCGTTGTAGAAGACTTGAGGATCTTGCACGTGATATGTAGTGAGAGCCTGCGACTGCACCTGGAAGAGGTCCTCCGGGTAACGCATGTGGTCCCGCAGCTCTGCCGGCATCTCGTCGATTGACTGGATCAACCCGGGGAAGATGCCTTGGTATGTCCTGATGATCGGGTCAGCAGGGTCCGCCAGATACAGTTTGATGCTGCCGTCGTATGCATCGACCGTGATCTTGACACTGTTCCGAATGTAGTTGTAAGCCCGAGGCGAGAGGAACGGAACGAGGGTCTGGTCGCGAGTGGCGTTCGTGCCGCGCGCACTGTCGCTCGCGCTCGAACCTGTCGAGGTCGCCGACGCGGTCTCACCGACGCGGTCTACGGTTCGCTGCGCATACGGGAATCGGTCAGTGGTCGTGTACCCATCCAGTACCCACGTCAAGCGTCCCCCGGCAGCCACGATATACGCGTCTCGATCGAGCTTCAGGAACGGGGCGACCGCTTTCACGCGGTCACGCACGTTTCGCCGCATCAGTAACTGGCTCTCGTCGGTCAAGTAGGAACTGACCAGGAGGTTCAGGTCGCTCAGGTTCCAAGCAATCGCCAAGCGACGCAATAATGACCCGATGCGGATTCCGCGCGTGCCAGCATACGTCGAGTAGACGTTCTGGTCACCCTTGGGGTAGTCAAACTCCTCAGCCTTGGTGTTCACCACAACATAGGCGGAGGTCTGCTCACCGAAGTACACCTCCGGACGAGCCACGGCGATGGCACCTGTCGGGGGCACGTCCTTTACGGCGAAGTTCGGCATCCCTTCGGTCGTGACTTCATTTACCGGGCTGATGACCACGCCGTACCCATGCGTGTACTGGAGGCGCTGGTTCACCCAGGTCTGTGCCTGAGTACCCAACTTCTCGACGGCGAGCTCGCGCGCGCTCAACATCACCTGGCGACGCGCGCCGTTCGGGCCCGCGAGGAGCCCCGAATACCGATCAATATCGATGTCATCAAACACGTAGTACGGACGGATGCTCTGCAACTGGTTGTAGGTGTCCTTCAGCGGGCGGTGGTCCCACAGCCTGATGCTCGCAACCGTCGCGGATCCAGCTTCGACGTCCTCGGGTCGCAACGCGTCCTCGGCCGGGTATAGCTGCTCGACGATCTTGTCGAGGCCATAGGCCATGCGCGTGAACTGAATGTTGTTCTGCAGATATGGGCGCTCCTGCGTCAGCTCAGCGGGCTCCACCTGAAGCTTCTGGACAAGGACCGGCACGATTCCCCGACCAAGGACCAGCACCGCGACGAACAGCGCCGCACCCGGAACCAACAGCGCGAAGTTCCGACGGAACATCGTGGCCACGAGCAGGATTGCCATGAGCCATGCGCTCACGGCGAGCGCCTGCGTTGCAGGCAGCCGGGCGTACACGTCCGTGAATGTCGCACCGATGATGCGTTCATTGCGCGCCAGCAGCACGTCGTACGTCCCAAGCCATAACTGGGCACCGGTAATCGTTGCGAGCAGTGCACCGAGCGCAAGGAGGTGCGTGCGAATCGCTCGCGCGCGGGTCTCGAAGTGAAACCGCACAAACACGAAGGTTGGGTCAATTGCGTACTGGACGAGGCCATACACCACCAGCGTCGCAGCCGTGGAGATCAACGCGGCGTCCGTGAACCACCCGGCGAGGAAGCGGAGCACGGGCACCGTGAACACGTAAAGACCGATGTCATGCCCGAAAATGGGGTCGGTCGTGCCAAACGGCACCGAGTGAAGCCAACGGCCAATCACCTCCCAGGCATCGCCATTGCCCAGCCCGACCACGGTCGAGACAATCGCGACCGTCCCGACAACCCAACTCCTCGGGAACCCCTCAACCAAGGTTCGGGCCGCCTCCGGACCCCCAAGCGACACACTGACGTCACCGAATGGCCGGGGCCCGTCATCGCCGAAGATCGACCGGGGACCTCCTGCCCGCCCGAGACCCCCGAACGGACCCATGCCGCTGGGAGCGGAGTCATCGCCATATGCTGCCCTTGGAACACGGCGCAAGACGCGTCG
>CAILQO010000158.1 GCA_903836285.1 uncultured Chloroflexota bacterium | reverse complement strand
CGATCGCATCTCGTGCTTGTCACTGTTGCACGTGATCGATGGCGACCTTCGCTGGTCGATGCGCGCCACCGAGGAGATGCGCGCCCTAGCCGATGCGCCTGACTGGAACCCAGCGTACTTCCTCGACGTGGCCGAGACAACGGCTGCGATGGCCTTGGGGTACGACTGGCTTCACGCAACCCTTGACAAGGCTGCGCGCGACGCCATCCGCGCGGCGATCATCGACAAGGGCCTGCGCGCCATGGACGCTGCCTACCGTCAGCAAGCCGGCTGGGTCACCGCGGGAAGCGACTGGACGGCCGCGTGCAACGCCGCGGCGATCGTCGCCGCGTTGGCGGTTGCCAACGATGAACCGGACCTTGCGCATTCGGTGGCATCCCGCGCCGTCTCGGCACTTCCGTTTGCCGTGGCACCGTACGCGTCCGACGGGGGCTGGCCGGACGGGCCGGCGTACTGGGATGCGTCGACCGGTGCGTTGGCGATTGCCGGCGCCGCACTCGAATCGGCGATCGGTACCGACCTCAGGTTGTGTTCGTCACCTGGCCTCGTTGCCGGCCTGGCGTACCGTCTCCACGTGACGGGGACGACCGGCCTCGTGTTCAACTACGCGGACTGCGTTGATCGCGTCGACATGGACCCGGCCGTTGAGTGGCTTGGCCACCGATCAGGTGACCCGTGGGTCGCCGCTGAGGCACGGGCACGCGCCGGGGCTACCGTCCGCCCGTTCAACGTCGCGTGGTTCAAGGTTGCCCCACCGCGTGGGACTACACCGCCACTGGATCGAGTGTTCCCGGACGCGGCGATCGTGTGCATGCGAAGCGCGTGGCACGACCCGGGAGCAACCTTCTGCGCCGCCAAGGGCGGCGACAATGCCTCGCGCCACGCCCACCTCGACCTAGGCACATTCGTACTGGATGCCCTCGGCCAGCGTTGGGCAATCGACCTCGGCCCGGACGACTACACGCTTCCCGAGTACTTCGGGCGCAAGCGCCACGCGTACTACCGGACGCGAACCGAGGGGCACAACACGCTCGTGATTGACGGTCAGAACCAGGACCCCGCCGGGCGTGCCTCGATTGTCGCCTTCTCGGCGGCCGCTGGCGAGGCGCGGGCGATCATCGACTTGGGCGGTGCGTACGCTGCGACGGGTGCGATCCGGGTCATGCGGGGCATCGGCCTGATCGATGGGCGTCGCAGGGTGATCATCCAGGATGAACTATCGCTACGCCCGGAAACCGACGTGGCCTGGGCGATGCACACGCAAGCGGACGTTCAGGTCGACTTCGCGACAGGCGGGCGCGTCGCGACCTTGACCCGTGGCAATGGTCGCCTCGAGGCCAGGATTCTGGAGCCGGCGACTGCATGGTTTGCTGTCGAGGTCGTGGCAGCGCCCGCGCCCCAACGTCGGATCGAAGGCGTGCGCAAGCTCACCGTGCAGCTGCCACCAACGCAGGGCGACGTCCGGATCGTGGTCGTCTGCACGCCCGAGTCGACGGAAAACACCTCGACGGTCATGCCCCCGGTCATTCCACTTGACGCGTGGGCGTCAACCCTTGCACCAAGCGACTGAGGCGGCTGTCGCCACCACCCGGCGCGGCGGGGGGCAATCGTCGTCTCCCGAACTTCGCTTGCGGGAGCTGGTGCCACGCCGGTGAGCGGCGCGCGAATCGGAGCACGTTCCGGGTACTGGAGAATGACCACCGGGTGCCGACCACGCTGACCGGCAACGCCCCCCGCCTCGCCCGAAAAGCTACACGGGCGCCGGGCGCAGCGCCTAGCCTTCGGGGTGCGGGCAGGTTGGCACGATTTCGGCGAGGGCGTCGATCAGATGATCCACCTCGGCCTTGGTGGTGTAGGCCTGCACGGAGATGCGCGCAAATGTGCGTCCGCCCCAGTCGATGATGGGGATGACGATCTTGTGCTCCTCGTACAGGCGCGTGCCCACCTTGTGTGCGTCGCTGCGGGCAATCGGGGCGGCAACCATCTGCACCCACCAGTCGGTCGTGGGGGGCGTCAGTGGTTCGACGCCGAAGAGGCCGGCCAGCTGATCGACGGCGTAGGCGCCAATCTCGTGGGCACGTGCGCGGATGGTTGGCCAGTCGTGGCGAGCCTGGTACTCGATTGCGGCGGGGACGGCGAGGAACGCCGCGGGGTCATGCGTGCCGCGCCACTGGTGCTCGTCGATGAACCGGGACGGCCCGGGATTTGCCGGCCGCCACCCATGACCGACGACCAACGGCCGTAAGAGGCCCTGCATCTCGCGACGCGCGTGCAGGAACCCCGACCCCTTCGGCGCACACAACCACTTGTGGCAGTTGCCGGCATAGAAGTCGGCACCGATCGCGGTCAAGTCGAGATCGACCTGTCCTGGCGCGTGTGCGCCGTCGACGACGGTGACGAGGCCGCGTGATCGTGCGGCCGCGACGACTTGTGCCACGGGCAGGCGCATCGCGGTTGGCGAAGTGATGTCGCTCAAGTACACGATGCGCGTGCGGGGCCCCACGTGCGAGAGGAACCGTTCGGCAAGTTCACTTGGCGTGGTGAATGGTGGGTCGAGCGGCACGCGGTTGTACGTGACACCGCGCGGTTCGCAGACAAAGGTCCATGCTCGATCAAGCGCACCGTACTCATGGCTGGTGCTGAGCACCTCGTCACCCGCCGTGAGGGGCAGGTTCTCAGCGAGGGACTGGATGACGGCATTCAGGGCCTGGGTGGCGTTCGGGTAGTAGACGAGGTCGTCGCCATGCGCACCCACATGGCGGCCCAAGTCGTCGCGCGCCTGCTTCATGAGGGGGCCGTAGCGCCGTCCGAGGAACCCGACCGGTTCGGACTCCAGTTCACGCTGCCATGCCTGGTAAATCTCGAAGACCTCGCGAGGGCACGCGCCAAACGATCCGTGGTTGAGGAAGACCACGTCCTCCTTGAGGAGGAACTCGCCGCGCATCGGGCGCGGGCCGGGATGCTCCGGGACGACGACATCCGTGCCGAGATACGGGCCGGGTGAAGGGATTTGGTTCACGGGGCGGCAGGATACCCGCCGCCGGTTGAGCTAGGTCCGGATCTCAAACCCGGAGTAATCCCCGCGGACCGGAAAGCGATCCATCACCACACGTTCAACACGCGCGATCCATGGACCCTTATGCAATGCCTCGACGAGTTGGTCGAGGTGGGCATCCGGTCCTTCGGCGACGACCTCAACTTGGCGCCGGTCAGCGAGGTTGCGGGCGTAGCCGGTCAGGTTGAGGGCACGAGCCTGCTTGACGACCCATGCGCGGAACCCGACACCCTGAACTCGCCCGTACACGACGGCCTCGAGCCGATGCTTGCCCCCACTACCATCGCTGGCCACGACCAAGGGTAGCGGCCGGTGGAACCCGCTAGACCTCCTGCCATCCACCGAGCGACGCTGCGCGATCGGCCGCGGCAGCCACGCGTGCCGCCGCGACGGCGTCTTCGAGGGTCGGCCCCGGCCCGGTGCCAGTCGTCACTCGCTTCAGGAACGCCGCCGCCTCGATGGTCTTCAGATCGTCGTAGCCAAGCCCCGTCGCCGCGGCCGGGTTGAAGCGTCCGTGGGGCGCGTGGTCAGGCGAAGAGGTAAGCCGCACGAAGCCGTCCCGCGCGGCGACACGCGCCGGATCGCCTTCTTGGTCCGGCAGGTACACCTCAAGCTCGTTCATTCGCTCGAAGCCCCACCGCACAGCACCGTGCGTGCCGTAAACCTCGAACCCGAACTCGCACTTGGGGCCAAAGATCACGCGTGACGTGTCGAGTACGCCCCGGACTCCCGACGAGAATTGCACCGGCACCGTCGCGTCGTCCTCATTGGTAACCGGGCCGGTCGGATCACCGGGACGACCTCGGGTGAAGTGGGTGCCCCTCCCCGGGACGGGCAGCGGGCGGTCAGTGATGTGCGTCTCAACGGTCGCGGACACGCGCGCGATTGGCCCGAGCAGGAAGCGCGCCATGTCGGCAACGTGGGGCATCAGGTCGCCAAGCACGCCCAGGCCGGCAGCCTCCTGCTCGAATCGCCACGACAATTGCGACATCGGGTCGCTGCCGTACATTGAGAAGAAGCGGCTGCGGTAGTGCGTGATCGCTCCGAGATGCCCGTCCGCCACGAGGCGCGCGGCGTACTGCACCATCGGTGCCCACCGGTAGTTGAAGCCCACGCCCCCCTGCACGCCCGCCTCGCGGACAGCGGTGGCAATGGCCTGCGTCTCGGTCACGGTGCGCCCGACCGGCTTCTCGCAAAAGACATGCTTGCCGGCCCGCGCGGCGGCGACGGCTACCTCGGCGTGTTGCGCGTTGGGCGTGGACACGACGACAATCCGGACGTCCGGCTGCGAGATGGCATCGCGCCAGTCGGCCACGGCACGTTGGAAGCCGAATCTCGCGACAGCCTCATCCCGTCGCGCCGGTACCGGGTCGGCGACGACTGCGAGGTGCGCCACCACGCCCTCGTCGTGGAACAGGTCTGGCACGCGCAGGTATGCCCGACTGTGCGCCTGCCCCATCCATCCCATGCCGACGACAGCGACGCCGATCACCTCCGCCACTGACTTCCTCCTGGCCATGGCCGCATCGTCACGTCAACCCCGCAAGGTCATGCACCACCCGCCGAACGACGCCAAACGCCGCGGTCGTCGGGTCGACTGGCTCGAAGTGGTCAGTGTTCTCAAGTGCGACAAGGGCGACATCGTCCCCGGCGTCACGTGCCCGGGCCACGAATGCCTCGGCCATGTCGAACGGAACCGACGTGTCCGACATGCCGTGCACGACACACGTCGGCACGCCAAGAGGCAGGCGGCGCGAAGGGCAGGCAATCGCGTAGAGGTCAGGCCAATCGTCTGGGCCGCCACCCAATAGCCCCACCACGGCATGGTCGCTCAATCGACGCGCCCACGCGTCACCGAGGTCGGCCACCGGAGCGAGGGCTACGACCGAGATGCCGTCTCGCCCGCCCTCGTTTGCTGCGAGGTCGGCAACGGCCCAGAGGGCGAGATGGCCCCCAGCCGAGTGCCCCAAGAGGAGGACGTGCGACGTGTCTATCTCGAATTCACGGTGCAGGGTGCGCCCGAACGCGATCCCAGCGCGAACGTCATCAAACGTGCCGGGCCAGCCACCACCGACCTCACCGACACGCCGGTACTCCATATTCCACGCGGCGATGCCGTCATCAGCGAGGGCAGCGGCGACGTGCCCAAAGTAGCCGAGCCTATACCGTGCGCGCCAGTACCCGCCGTGCAACAGGATCACGAGCGGGGCGCGCCGACGGATGGACCCACTGGGCAGGTAGAGGTCGCCAAACTGCGACGGCGCGTCCCCATACGCGATTCGCCGATCAGCGGAAGGAGGCGGCTCATCCAGGATAGAACTCCGGGAACTGGTGGGATCAGTCACGCCACAACCTCGCGATCGTTCTGGAACGCGTGGTACTCCCCCGACCGCACGATGTCCGTGAGGATCTCAACGGCATCCCAGACATCGACGAATCTCGTGTAGAACGCCACCGGCGCGAGGCGGATGACGTTGGGTGGGCGGAAGTCTGGCACGACGCCCCGAGACTTGAGGGCCTTGACCATCCCCGCCGCCTGCGCGTGCGTCACCGCCACGTGGCCCCCGCGACGTGCCGGGTCACGCGGGGTCGGCGACGTGAACCCCAGAGGAGCGAGGCGCGCATCCACGAGGTCAAGCAGTAGGCTCGTAAGGGCGAGCGACTTGGTGCGCACGCGATCAATCCCGGCCTGGTTGGCGACCGCGAGCGATCCGTGCAGGGCGGCGGCCCCGAGAACGGATGGCGTGCCAATCTGCCACGCACCGGCCGATCCTGCGGGGGTGAACTCAGGTGTCATGTCAAACTGTCTCGACTTGTCGTGGCCCCACCACCCCGCGAGTCCGGGCATGGTGCCGTGGTGGCGTCGATGGACATAAAGGGCACCGACGGCGCCTGGGCCACCGTTGAGATACTTGTACGTGCACCACGTTGCGCAGTCCACGCCCCACTCATGCAGCCGGTGCGGCACCGCCCCCGCTGAATGCGCGAGGTCCAACCCGACCGGGATGCCGCGTTCCGCGCAAGCACGAACCACTCGTGCCATGTCAAGCAACCGTCCGGACCGATAGTCGACGGCGTTGAACCACGCAAACGCCACGTCCGGCCCGAGTGCCGCGATCACGTCGTCCTCATGGACGCCGCGATCATGGTCGCCAACCGCCACGAGATGCACCGCAGGGTCGAGGCCACGCAGTGCCACCTGCGATGCGAGGGCGTAACGATCTGAGGGAAACGTCGTGGCGTCGGTCACGATGCGCGTCCGCACGTCGTCCGGTCGGTAAAAGGTCGCGACGAGGGCATGGAGGTTGGTGGTCGTTCCACCGGTTACGACGACCTCATCATCGAAGGCACCAACAAGCCCGGCCTGCATCGCGCCAAGGCGTTCGCCGAGCCAGAACCATGGTCGGTCGCCCTGTGTCCACCCGTCGATGCCACGATCCCGCCATGCCGTGACCGCCTCGTGGATCGCCTCCTCCGCATCGAGGCACGGCAAGCCCAACGAGTTGCCATCGAGGTAGATCGTGCCCGGGCGCACGTGGAACCGATCCCGGAACTGACGCAATGGGTCAGCCTCGTCCAATCGGATCGCGTCGTCGCGGGAGTGGGTGGTAGAGGAGGGCACAGCGTTCATGTGGCGTGGCTAGGGTAGCTGCCACCACCGGCAGCATTGCCCCATCTGGGGACTGGTTGCCACGCGAACGATGTCGGGTTACCGTCGCTGGCGAGGCGGCCGGCGCGTGGTGCCGACCGGGAGGCACGGCATGACGGAACCCACATACTCGGTTGCGGTCATCGGAGCAGGACGCCCGCGCGGGAAGGAAGGTGCGACCGGTTTCGGCATGTCGCACGCTCACGCCAAGGGGTACGCCGCCACGGGACACTGCAAGCTCGTCGCCGTCGCCGACCTCGTCGAGCCGAACGCGCGGGCCTTCGCCGATGAGCATGGTGACGACGACACCCAAGTGTTCGCCGACTTCCGCGAGATGCTTCGGAAGACAAGGCCGGACATCGTTTCGATCTGCACGTGGCCGGGGCTGCACGCGGACATGGTGGTCGCGTCGGCCGAGGCGGGCGCGCGCGCGATCCACTGCGAGAAGCCGATGGCGCCGACATGGGGCGAAGCTCGTCGCATGGCTGAAGCCGCAGCGAACGCAGGGGCACAACTGACATTCAACCACCAACGCCGCTTCGAGGCGCCATATCGGACGGCGCGGCGCCTCGCTCGCGAGGGCGCTATCGGCGACCTCGTGCAAGTCCAGCTGTCATGCGGCGACATGTTTGACTGGGGCACCCACTGGTTCGACATGCTGCTTTACTACGTCGGCGAAGAGCCGGCAACGTGGGTCATCGGCCAGGTCGATCGATCGACGACGAGATCAGTCTTCGGGGTCGAGATGGAGACGCAAGGGTTGGCGCACGTCGGGTTTGCCAGTGGCGTACGCGGCCTCGTGACGACCGGCGACTACCTGCACGACGGGCCTGCACGAACGGATGGCACGCAACCGCGGCGCGAGGCCCTCGGGGCGATGCAACGCCTGATTGGGACCACGGGGGTGATCGAGGTCGGTGTGCGCGGCACCTACAACGAGCGGGTGCGGATCCTGAACGGTGACTCCGCCGGTTGGCACGAGGCGGAAACCATTGGGGCCGGGCACTTCGAGGAGGCGATCGCCGCAGGCATTGCAGACTTGGTCGCGTGCATTGGCTCCGGCCACGAACCGGAGCTGTCGGTCAACAAGGCGATCCGAAGCACCGAGTTGATCTTTGCGACGTACGAGTCCAGTCGGCGGCGGGCGCGGATAGACCTGCCACTCGCTTCGGTGGATGGGAACCCGCTGCACGACATGATTGCCGGCCACTAGCGGCACGTCGCCCGAGGTGCCTCCGCAGTGGAACACTTTCCGCATGGACACCGAAGAGTTCCGGCGCCTCGGGCATCGCGTCATCGACTGGATCGCGGACTATCGAGCCACGATCGCTGATCGCCCTGTCGCACCACTGACAGAACCGGGATCGGTCCGGCGACAGCTGCCGGAGCGGGCCCCTGAAGGCGGCGAGCCGCTCGACGGCTTTCTCGACGACATCGACCGAATCGTCGCCCCGAACCTCCTCCATTGGCAACACCCGCGCTTTTTCGGCTACTTCCCGGCCAACGCCTCACTTGAGAGCTTGCTTGGCGATTTCGTGTCAAGCGGCCTGGGCGTGATCGGCCTGTCGTGGCAGGCGGCACCGGCCCTCGTTGAGGTCGAGGAAGCCGTCACGGACTGGATCCGCGACGCCATGGGACTTTCCCCCGAGTGGCAGGGCGCCATCCAGGACACCGCCTCGACCTCTACCCTCATTGCGCTGTTGTGTGCCCGCGAACGCACGACAGCGTTCGGCCTGGTTCGTGGGGGTCTGCAGGCGGAGCCCCGCCCATTGATCGTGTACGCCTCGGAACATGGACATAGTTCCGTGTCCAAGGCAGCGTTGCTTGCGGGCTTTGGCCGCGACAACGTGCGCCTCGTCGCCACGGACGACGCCCTCGCGATGCGCGCCGACGCCCTCGATGCGGCGATCCGTGCCGACCGTGCGGCCGGATTCGTGCCGTGCGCCGTCGTCGCGACCACCGGCACGACGGCGACAACCGCGTTCGATCCAATCGGGGCAATCGGGCATGTCGCGCAGGACCACGGGACGTGGCTGCACGTCGATGCCGCCATGGCCGGCGCCGCGATGATCCTGCCGGAGCACCGCCATCTCTGGGCCGGGATCGATGGTGCCGACTCACTCGTGGTCAATGCCCACAAGTGGCTTGGGGTCGCCTTCGACGCGTCGCTGTATTACGTGCGTGACGCAGATCACCTCGTGAAGGTGATGGGCACGAACCCGTCGTACCTGCAGACGGCGGTCGACGGTCAGGTCCGCAACCTGCGCGACTGGGGCATCCCGCTCGGCCGTCGCTTTCGCGCCCTGAAGGTCTGGGCGCACCTTCGTGGCCAAGGGATGGTGGCGATCAGGGAACGTCTGCGTCGCGACCTGGCCGAGGCCGCCCGATTCGCCGCCGTCGTCGGGGCGACGCCCGATTGGAAGGTCGTGGCGCCGGTGCCATTGCAGACCGTTTGCGTGCGCCACGAACCGCCGGGCCTGGAAGGCGAGGCCTTGGACGCACATACGCGTGCGTGGTGCGACGCGGTGTCGCGCAGCGGGGTGGCATACCTCGCACCGGCCTCGGTCGCGGGCCGGTGGATGGTGCGCGTCAGTTTCGGGTCAGCCATGACCAGCCCCGACGACACCAATGCACTGTGGGCGGCAATGCAGGCGGAGGCGAACCGAAACGCAGGCTGAACCTCAGACCGCTAGAGGAACGCGAAGTTCTGGCCGACGCCACGCGCGCGCGCCCGATTGACAACCATCCGGGCGGTGGCGGCATCGAGGAACGCGGCTCCGACCGACTTGTAGAAGGTCACCACGCCCGGTGGCAGGGCTTGGCGCGCGGGAGCGGCCCCGGCGATGACCTCACCAACCTCGCCGACGACCCGGCCAAGGTCGAACCGGCCCTCCGCAACCGGGATCAGCAGGTCACCCGCCTCGGCGTATGCGCCTTCCCGCGAATCGACGTAGACCGCGGCGCCCACGACCACGTCGGTGGGGACCTCGCGCGACGCGGGCGTGAATGCCCCAACGGCGTTCACGTGTGCGCCTGGCGAGACCCGGCCAAACAACGGCACCGTGCTTGTCGTGCAGCACGCCACAACATCGGCGAGGGCAACGTCGGCGGCGCTTGCGGCGCGCGCGGGGAGGCCGAACTCGCTTGCAACCCATGCAGCGAACCTGAGCGACGCTTCGTCGGTGCGACCGGAGACCAGCACCTCTTCGAGGCGCCGAACCCGCGCAATCATGGTGACGTGCGCGCGTGCCTGCACCCCCGTTCCGAAGACGCCCAGCGTCCGCGCGTCGCCGCGGGCAAGGTGGCGCGTCGCAACCGCCGAGGCGGCAGCAGTGCGCGCGGCGGTGATCGCCGTGCCATCCATCACCGCCTCCGGCATACCAGTCTCTGGGTCCGACAGGACATAGAGTGAGGCCACGCGGGGCAGCCCGCGCGCGGCGTTCGCCCCGAAAACGGTGACGACCTTGGTTCCAAGGACCGCCGGGTCACGCATCGAACCCGGCATGGCAAGGAGAACGCCGTCGCCTCCGGGGGCAGAGACGGCCGCGCGCAACGGGGTTTCGGTGCGGCCCTGTGAGGCCGCGACACAGGCGGCGGCGACCGCGTTGATGGTCGCGTCCGGGTCAAGCAACGCAGCGACATCGTCCCGCCCGAGCAACAGGGTCATCGCACCTCCACTCGATCACGGTGCGCAAGTCGCCGGATCACCTCGCCCGGAATCCTCTGGTAGCATTCTCGCGCGCCGCGCATGCGGTCGGCACCGTTCCGCGCCTGCGTCTCCGGTTGCCACGCCAGGGTAGCTCAGTGGCAGAGCAAGGGACTCATAAGCCCTTGGCCGGGAGTTCAAATCTCCCCCCTGGCACCGTCCCCTTCGGGAACGCCAAGCAACCGGTCATGCCGTGGTTGCCGACACCGTGCCAAGCGCGCCGAAGTCCACGACGACCTCCTGACCTTCTACCACCGGGACGGGAACGACACACGTCCCAGTAATGACGAGGTCGCCGGCCTCAAGGCGGTAACCGTGGCGTACCAGCTCGGTTGCCAGCCATGCGAGCGCGATACTCGGGTCGCCGAGGGCATTAGCGCCGCGCCCGGTCGCGACGATGGCCCCGTTGCACGACACGGCAACCTCGTGCGAGGCGAGGTCGAGCGTGCGCCATGACTCGGGCGCGTCGGTTCCGAGAACTACTGGACCGGCACATGCCAGGTCGGCGATGAGCTGCGCCTCGCCGGCGTTTGGAACATCCAGGAACCGGGCGTCCGGCAACTCGATGGCCGGAACCAGCGCCTCAACTGCCTCGAGTACGCTGGCGACCTCGATATCCCGCCCGGGCACGCCATCCACGGCGCGTGCCATCCGAAACCCGAACTCCGCCTCCGCAACACGAAGCGCGTTCGTGGCGATGCCAACGGTCGTCCCGGTGCGGTGAGCGCGCGATGCCAGGATGCGCCCGGCGAGCGGGCCGGTGACGCCAATGTGCCGTTGCCCCGCGACGCTGGTCGCGGCAATCTTCCACCCGATCGGCCGATCACCGGTGAGCGCGACGAGCCGGGCCTGCAAGCGGTACCCGTCCGATCGTGTGGATGGCCGAGTTTCGGCCGAAAGGTGTTCGATGCGCCCCCCGTCGCGCCACGCGGCGTGCAGCAACCGCGCGCCCGCGTCCAGCCCCTCATCGGTCACGATCGTTCCACGCCTCCGTCGCGCTGCGATGCCTCGTCCCGCCGGGCGTACGCGTCGGGGCGGCGAATCTCCATCACGCGTTCGGGCGTCGCCACTCGCCGGAAGCCGAACCGTTCGTACAGTCCATGTGCGTTCTCCGTAATAAGCATCAAGCGACGAAGCGATCCGACGTCCCGACGCGCCATCGCGTGGGCGATCATGCGCTTCGATAGCCCGCGTCCGCGATGCGCCTCAAGCACATAGACGTCGCAGAAGTAGGCAAAGGTGGCGTGGTCAGTCACGACGCGGACAAGGCCAACTTGTTTCCCTCCCGCATCGAACGCGCCGACGCAATACGAGTTCGCCACGGCGCGGGCCACGACCTCGCGCGGGATGCCAACTGACCAGTACGCGGTCTCAAGGTAGGCGTAGATAGCATCGATATCCATCCGCGCAGGGTCGTCATCGATGTGGTAATCGGGGACGGAGGCGCCGTCTTCATTTTCCATCGATTTCGTGACCGTGCGTTCCCGTTGGTTCAGGAAGCCGCAAGTGCGCCGAACCGGTGATTCCCAACGCCGACGGGGACGCCCGGCCAATCGTCAGGTGTGTCAGCCACGCCCGCCCGCCTTCGCCATCGACCCGACGTACCCGTTGGTGACATCACGCCGCCGTTGATGAGGCACAGTGGCACACCAGCACAGGCGTGAGCAGCTATTGCCCCGCTCGTTCCTTCGGGTCATCACCACGCAGGGCGGACGTTTCACCGTCGCTTGAGACCTTCCCGACCCATCGCGTGAGCGCCATCAGGCTTGAGGTCTCGGCAACGGCCGCCGCGCCCTGCTTCTCGGCAAGGCCCTTGAGGTCCTGCATGGCGGCGGTCAGGCGCAAGAGCGACTCGCGGACAGCGATATCGTTCTGGGCTAACCACCAGACCGAGCCCTCGCTCAAGTCCTGTTGCGGGTCGACCGTCAGGATGCGACCGATGGCCTCGAAGGCGCGGTCGGCGGCGCGAACGGCGTCGCGGTAGGCAACCGACGCCTCGTGAAGGGGTTGGATCCGACTGAATGCCCGGTCGGACGGTCGCGCCGTCCGTGTACTTGGTGGCGGGGTGTTCATCGCAGCGGACCCTTGAGGCGCCGCGCGGGCACGTCACCCGCACATCGGCATCAGAGGTAACGCGGGCGGCGGGGGCCGCGTTGCGCGAGGCAACGGGGACACGCCAGCGGCCGTCGGTGGAGGCCACCATACTGCCTAGGCGGGCAGCGGTGCAGGCACTCGAGGCCATACCACGTCTCGGTCGGGGATAGCGCGGTGCAGCTCCTCCGGGGCGCTGATGACCTCGGTGCACCCAAGCATCGCCGCACGAGCCCCGAGGCTAAGGCGCCGCACCTCCGACACGGCCGCCCCTGCCACCAAGGGGTCCGCGCCCCGGCAGGCGCCGGCTCGGGCACGCGCGCACTCGCCGCCTAGGCAGCCCCAGGGGCGGCGTGGGGGGCGCCGATGCGCGCCGTGGCGAGGTGATAGCCGTCCTCACCCGCCACCCGATTGGCCACGGCCTTG
>CAILQO010000157.1 GCA_903836285.1 uncultured Chloroflexota bacterium | reverse complement strand
GACTTTTTGCTTTGGATATGCCGTAGGCGGCGGGCACGCCGAGGATTAGGGCAATGAATGTCGATCCGCCGGCGACGACCGCGGAGTTGATCGTGTAGCGCCCAATCGGGCTGCCGTCGAGGATCTGGCGGAAGCTGTCGAGGGTGGGGCTTCGCGGGATGAAAATCGGCGGGTAGGCGGTGTTCTCAACATCCGGCTTGAGGGAGAGCGAGAGCATCCAGAGGAAGACGAACGCGGCCGGCAACACGAGCAGGAAGACGGCGATGCCGAGGACGAGGCCTCGCCGTGCCTGCCCGGCGATTCGGGGCCACGGCGAGGGGGTGGCGCGCCGCGCGATGGTCATGCCCATGGGTGCCAACGCTGTCCCCTCCTCAATGTCGTTCGGGCGTGTCTGACCTGAGCGGTCGACGCAGGACGCATCACCCTTGTGGTCCGCAGCCTCGTCGTGGGCACGGACGGTGGCGCGCTGCTGGGGGAATCAGGGGCTGCCCCCGCACCTCCGCGACCGGGGCGGGCAAGGATGCCCGCGGACCACACCCGCAGACCGCAACCTCGCCACGGGCATGGACAACGTCGCGGCACAAAATTCCCGGAGCGGGCGGGACGCCCGCGGTCCCGGGCGAAGCGATTGACATGGCGTTCACCGGCACCCGCGAACCGCAGCTTCGCCGGAGGCACGAATGCCGGAGGACCGTGGCAGGGGCGCATGGGTCATGCCCATCGGGTGCGTTCCCGGAGGTAGAGCGACCCGAGGCTGAGCGCCACGATGAGTGCGAAGAAGATCACGACGACCGCCGAGGCTTGGCCAATCTGGTAGAAGCTGAAGGCCTTCAGGTACAGGAAGATGTTCAGCGTCTCGGATGCGGTGCCCGGCCCCCCTTGGGTGATCGTGAAGATCAGGTCGAACGCCTTCAGGGCGTCGATCGTGCGCAGCACCACCGCGACGAAGATCACCGGCATCACCAAGGGCAGGGTGATGTACACGAAGGTCTGCCACGGCGCGGCGCCGTCGATGCGCGCCGACTCATACGGTTCGACGGGCAGGGTCGCGAGGCCACCAAGCACGATGAGCATGACGAGAGGCGTCCACTGCCACGTCTCGACCATTGCGAGGGCGGGCAGGACGGTGCCGGGGGCGTAGACCCAGAGGGACGGCGGCATGCCGACGCTCTTGAGCAGGTAGTTCAGGACGCCGAGTTGCGGGTGGAACATCATCGCCCAAACGAGGGCGACGGCGACCGGTGTCGCCATCATCGGCATGATGAAGATGCCCCGCAACAGACCGCGTAGCGGGAACTCGTGGTGGAAGACGGTCGCGGCGGCGGTCCCGAGGACGACCGGCATCGAGACGGCGAAGAGGGCGTACGTGGCCGTCCGCCCGATCGCCTGCAGGAAGCGGGCGTCGCGGAAGGCGTTGACGTAATTGTCGAAACCGATGAACGTGCGCGCGCCGGTAACCTGCCAGTCGTGCATGCTCATGAAGACCGTGAACATCCACGGGAAGATGATCACCGCGACGGTGACGACGACGGCCGGGGCGATGAACCAGGCGTAGCGTCTGCCCATGTGGCGAGGTATCCCGGGACGTCGGCGGCGTGACGGGGCCGGGCGTCGAGGTGACGACGCGAGGCCCCGGACGCAAGGATGGCGGGTTCGTGGACTACGACTTGAGCGACTTTTCGAGGACGGGCTTGAACTCCTCGGTCGCCTTGGTGAGTTCGGCCTTCGGGTCGGCACCGCTGATCATGTTGGTCAGGCCGACGCCAAAGATGTCGCGGAACTCAGTGACCGGGATGATCTGGGGCAGGCCGGGGCGCCCGACCTTCGTGCTGGCGACAAGGGTGTCGAACCACTCCTTCGGCACGGTGAGGTTCTTGGTGGCGTCGGCACTGGTGTAGGCCGACTGGCGCGCCGGGGAACCGCCGCCGGAGGAGAGCAGGCGGGCCTGGTTTGCCTTGCCGGTGGCCCATTGGATGTATAGCCAGGCGGGGCCCTTCTTCTTGGTGGCGTTGGTGATGCCGATGCCGTCGCCGAACATGGCGGCGTGCTGCGCCTTTGGCCCCTTCGGCGTGACGATGTAGCCGACCTTGCCGACCACCTTCGACTTGGTGGCATCCTCGAGCGGGGTGGCGAAGCCGATGCCGTCGTACCAGATGCCGACGGTGCCCTGCATGAAGGCGGTCTGGCACTCGTTCCAGTTGAAGCCGACGACGCCTTCGGGCGCGTACTTGCTCAGGAGTTCCTTGTAGAGGGTCGCGGCGGCGATTGCCTCATCGGTGGTCGTCTTGAGCGACATGTCCTTCGGGTCGAGGGTGTCGGCGCCCCACCCGTGCAACAGGCCGGTCCAGACAGGCACGTTGGCGTTCTTGAGGCCGCGTCCGGCGAAGCCGTAGACGCCGGCCTTCGGGTCGTGGATTGCCTTCGCGGCGGCGACGAGGTCGTCGTGCGTCTGCGGCGCCTTGAGGCCCTTCTTCTCGAAGATCTCCTTGTTGTAGTAGACGATCCAGAAGTCGAGGTTGTTCGGCATGGTGTCCATGCGACCGTCGGCCTGCGTGCTGTAGTCGACGCTGGGCTTGCCGAAGTCGCTGAACGCGAGTTCGGGGTCGGTCATGGACGCGTCCTTGAGGAGCGGGTTCAGGTCGAGCATCCACTTGCCCTTCCCGATGAGGCTCTTCTGGACGTGCAGCGAAATCTGGGTGATGTCGAAGCTTGGGTTGCCCGAGGTGAACTCGATGACCGTCTTCTGGCGCTGCTGCTGCTCCGGGACGACGTCGGCCTCGACCTTGATGCCGGTGAGTTCCTCGAACTCCTTCTGGTTCTTGGTGAGGACATCGGCGCGCGGGCTGGTGACAAGCAGGACGCTGAGCGACTCGCCCTTGTACTTCTTCCAGTCGAAGCCACCCCCGGCGGCGGCTGCCGGCGCGGTGGTGGGGGCGGCGGCGGGCTTCGTCGCGGCGGCGGCGGCCGTCGGTGCGACGGTCGGGGCCGCGGCGGCCG
>CAILQO010000156.1 GCA_903836285.1 uncultured Chloroflexota bacterium | reverse complement strand
TTGGCATCTGCGGCGCGTCGGCTACGGGCACAGTCGCGCCGATTGTCCTCGGCGTGCGCACTGGCAGCGTCGACATCCTCTCCGACGTTGGCCTGCTCACCGCCTTCGCTGGAGCGCTCCTCTCGGTGGCGGCGCTCGTGTGGTTCACGCCAAAGGTCGCCAGCTAGCGGTCAGCGCAATCGCCGCCTGCTACCGTTCTGGCGCCACGTCGCCCCGTGACTGCGCGGCGTGACCTGCACCGATGAGCGACACATCTCCTCCACCGGGCGCGAGCCGTCGCCGCCCGACCGAGTCCGAGCGGGAAGCCCTGTGGTCGGTTCGCGCACAGCCATCCAATCCGGTCGCTGCCGTCCCGCGCGGGTTGCCTTGGTCGCTCTTTCGTCGGCGCAGCGCCGACACCAGTGCCCCATCCGATAATCACGTCGCTTCAGGGTGGCGTGACCGGTCCAGTCGCACGCGTCGCGGGCGCGACTTAGGTCCGCCGGTCGGGCGCCTGTACGTGCATGCGTTCGTTGCGGTCATTGTCGCGGGCGTTGTGGCTGTCGGAGGCTTCCAACGACCGACCGATGGGTTTGAGGTGCTTCTGGGCACCGACCCGGCGAACTTGCCGCTCCAAACCCGCCTGCTGCTTGGCCCGCGTGTCGCCCTCATCGAACCTCGCGACAGCCTCTTGCGCCCATCGACGGCGACAACGGTCAATGCCTCCCCGGTCCCTGTGGCCGCCGCCGACGTCCTCACGTACGTCGTCCAGGCGGGCGACACCGTCTGGGATATCGGTGCCCGGCTCAACGTCGGGATGTACAGCGTCCTGTGGTCGAACGATCTCAGCGAGAACGATGTCGTCCGCCCCGGTCAGGAGTTGCACATCCCGCCCGTTCCCGGCGTGGCGTACCTGGTGAAGCCCACCGACACCCTCGACGGGATCGCGGCGCGCTTCAAGGTCGACCCGATCACCGTCGTCGACGCGAACGGCCTGCGACCGGGCGAACCGCTCCCAGCCGATCGATGGATCGTTGTCCCGGGTGGCGAGTTGCCGATCGTCGTGCGGCCGGAGGCCCCCGTCATCCGTCCGGCATTGCCTTCCCAGCGCCCCGTGGCGCCGGCTCCCCCTCGCGTCGCTCCCGCGGTCCGCCCTGCGCCCGCCCCTGCAGTCCCGTCCGCGCCTGCCGTCGCCACTGGTCGACTCCAATGGCCGACCCGTGGGTCCATCACGACGTACTACTCCGGGTGGCACCCGGGCATCGATATCGCTGCCCCGTTCGGGACACCCATCAGTGTCTCGGACGCCGGGCGGGTCGTCTATGCCGGATGGGACCGGAACGGGTACGGCAACCGGATCATTGTGAACCACGGCAACGGCTTCACCACCACCTACAACCACCTCTCCGCCTTCCTGGTGCAGGTTGGGCAGTCCGTCTCGAAGGGGCAGGTCATCGCTCGCATGGGCAGCACTGGGAACTCAACCGGTCCGCACCTGCATTTCGAGATCCTGCGGAACGGCGGCTACGTCAACCCGCTCAACGCGTTGAACTAGGTCCCCGTGGGGGGCGACCTCGCCGGTTGGTACACTCGGCCCAGCCATGAAGGTCATCCTCCTCCAAGATGTCGAGAACCTCGGGCGGACGGGCGACGTTCGCGAGGTCTCTGCGGGGTACGCCCGCAACTACCTGCTCCGCCAGTCGCTCGTCGTCGAGGCGAACCCCTCGCAACTCAAGCGTGTCGAGGCCTTGCAGGCCCGCGGTCGCAAGGAGGAGGAGCGTCGTCGACGCGAGGCGATGAGTCTCGCCGAGAAGCTCGGGTCCCTGACGGTCACGATGCCGGTCCGCGTTGGTGAAGGCGGGCGCCTGTTCGGCACCGTCACCAACGCCGATGTCGTCGCGGCCCTCAAAGCGCAGCACGGGCATGAGCTTGATCGGCGCACCGTCGAGATCGCCGAGGCGATCCGTACGGTCGGCCCGCATGAGGCAACCGTTCGCCTTGAGGCGCAGGTGCAGGCAACCCTCAAGTTGGACGTGGTCGCAATCGAGGCGTAAGCCCCGCCGGTGGGCACGCGCCCTGCGGTGCCTGCCTGCAACCTTGTCCGCGCCGCCTCCGGTGGCGCGGGCGCGTTCGCCCCGGTGGGCCTGTATCCGGGCCAAACCCCGTGAATC
>CAILQO010000155.1 GCA_903836285.1 uncultured Chloroflexota bacterium | reverse complement strand
AGGCCTCGGACTCGACATCGACGAAGCGGCTGCGGGCGCCTTAATGGTCCCTGAACGGGCGGCACGCCCGAAGTTCATGGCCGAGGACCGGCGGGCGGACGGGACGATGGTGCGCCCGTGACGTCAGGCCGGAAACAGCGAGTGGGGGTCGCCATTCGTGGTGCGCCGTCGTTCGTTCCTATAATGCCGCCATGCCGGAGCCGCGAAGGCGGCTCGCGGGAGCGGTCCGTGCATGGCCCGGCCAGATCCTTGGTGCCGGGCATGGTCGCTTGTTAGGATTTTCACAATGATGTCCGCGGCGGGTGCACGCGTCGGAAGGGCGCATTCGTCATGCGCGCGGCGCCCCGACACACGTCCGCCGGGCGACCTACTCGCGAGAGGCATGGAACACATGGGGTTCACCACCGTTGCGACGCCCGCACGCCGTGCCTCCACGGCCGCTGCGCTTGCGCTACCCCTCCTTGCCGGCTGCTCGTCAGACGCGCCCCAATCCTGGCTGAACGCCCAAGGTCCAGCGTCGCGCGCGGTAGTCGAGTTGTTCTGGCCGATTACCATCGCGGCGATCATCGTCTTCATCTTCGTTCAGGGCCTGATCATCTACTCGGTCATCAAGTACCGTGCGCGTCCCGACGGTCCGGAAGCCCAGCAGTTTCATGGGAACCTGACGGTTGAGCTCGGTTCGACAATCATCACGGCACTGGTCTTCATCGTCGTCCTGGCGATGACGGTGAACACCCAACGAGTGCTGTCTGCCCCGCTCGAAAACCCGAAGGACGCGTTGACGATCAAGGTCATCGGTCACCAGTGGTGGTGGGAGTTCCAGTACCCCGATGACGGCATCGTGACGGGTTCGGACATGGTGATCCCAATCGGCAAGCCGATCATCGTCGAGATCACCTCGGTTGACGTCATCCACAGCTTCTGGGTTCCGATGCTTGCCGGCAAGATGGATGCCATCCCCGGGCGCAACAACCGCATGTACCTAGAGGCCGACCGCGAGGGGGTCTACAGCGCGCAATGCGCCGAGTTCTGCGGAATTGAGCACGCACTGATGCGCTTCGACGTCGTCGCACTGGCGCCCGATGCCTACGAGAAGTGGCGCACGGTACACAAGACCGCCCCGGCCGAACCAAGCACGACGTCAACCGACCCATCGATCGTGCTGCAGGCCAGGGGCGCGCAACTGTTCCAGGCGGGTGCCTGCAAGACGTGCCACGCCATCGATGGGACGGCCGCGAACGGCAAGGTCGGGCCGAACCTGACGTACTTTGCCGGGCGCACGAGCGTTGCGGGCAAGACCCTGCCCAACACGGTCGAGAATGTGAAGGCCTGGCTTCGGAACCCGCAAGCGATCAAGCCCGGATCCCTGATGCCGAACCTCAACCTGAAGGAAGAGGAAGTGGACGCGCTGACCGCGTACCTCTGTCGCCCGATTGATCCGTCGGTATCCACGGGTTGCCAAGTCCCTTCCGCCGCGAAGAAGTAGCTGCGGTGCGTGGCCCTGCCGAAGGACCACGCGGCGCCTCCTGAAAGGATCGGGCAGATGGCTGTCGAGATCGCACCGCAAGCACCGCCGGTAGCTGTTCCGGTTGATGCCCACGCTGAACCGGAGCGTCGGCAGGGCTACCTCTGGGAGTGGGCTACCACGGTCGACCATAAGAAGATCGGGATCATGTACCTGCTCGCTGGCGGGCTCTTCTTCCTGATCGGCGGGTT
>CAILQO010000154.1 GCA_903836285.1 uncultured Chloroflexota bacterium | reverse complement strand
TGCTTACGGGTGTGCGTCGAGCGAGGGAGCATTGCGTATTCGGCGGTGATCCAACCCTCTTCAGTCCCCTTCAGGTGCGGCGGCTGGGCCTCCTCGACGCTCGCGGCGCACAGCACGCGCGTGCCGCCCACCTCGATCATGGCGGAACCCTCGGCATAGTCGAGAACGCCGGTTGTGATTCGCGTGATGCGGAGGGCGTCGGCAGCGCGGCCGTCAGTGCGGGCCATGGATGGTTCCTTTCGGGGGGCGGGATGGTGCCGCGGACGGCGCAAGAGGGTCTGGGCGCGAAGGTGTCAGGCGCGCCGCGCGGTGGTGGTCGGGGTTGGTGCCGTGGGGGTCGCCAACGCCGGTCGCCCCTTGAGCGACACGGACTTTAGCCACGGTTGAACGACCGAGGGAGCGGTGTACCCCTGCACCCACGGCTTCACGAGGATGTATCGCTTGTTGTGCCAGAGGGGCACCCACGGCGCATCCTGAAGAATGCGCGCCTCGATGTCCTGGTAGAGCTTTGTTCGAACTGCGGGGTCTCGCTCTGCCCGCGCCTTCTCCAAGTCCCGGTCGATGTCCGGGTTCGCGTACCGCGACATGTTTTCGCGGCTGCGGCTATGGAACAGGATGTCCAAGAAGTTCTGCGGGTCGGCGTAGTCGGCGATCCACCCGGTCATGAACATCTGCGGCCGGTCCCGGTCGCGCTGCGTCGCGGCCATGAACGCGTCACGATCAAGCTGGCGCACGCGCACATCGACTCCGAGGCTCTGCCGGTACGTCGCGATGATTGCGTTCACCTCCGGCGCCGGCGCCGTCCGTGTCCCCATGACAGTGAGCGAGATCTCGGGGAAGTTGCGTGCGTCCCGGTAGCTCGACTCGGACACAAGCTGGCGCGCACGCGAGACGTCAAAGTCGAGGCCACGGACTCGGTCAGACTTGCCTGGCATCGCTGGAGGAAGGATTCCGTCGGCCTTGATCACCGTGCGCTTCAGGGTGACCGTGGCGATTCGGTCCCGGTCGAGCGCGTGATTGAAGGCTTGGCGGACCTTGGGGTCGTCAAACGGCTTCGCTGTGACGTTCATCGCCACGTACTGGATGTCGAGGTCAGTCCTGACCCGCAGCTCGCGGTTCAGCGGGTCGCTCTTGTCGGTCACGCGATCAATGTCGGCGAGGTCGACGACGGCGATGTCGATCACGTCACGCTCGTATGCCTCGACGGGCGGTACGGCGAGGTACTCGACGCCGACGAGGGAGGGCTTGACACCGACGTATGCGTCATGCCGGACGAGCGACAGGCGCTCACCGGGTGCAAAGCCGGCAACGCTGAACGGCCCGGAGCCGTTCGGCTTCAGCCACCAGTCAGGTCTAGAACCGACGTTCTGCTTATCGACCACGTAACTGACCGGGTAGGTGAGCTTCGCCGGGAAGTACACGCGGGGTTCGTCAAGCGTGATGTCGATGGTGATGTCGTCACGGACCTTGATGCCAGACACTTCAGCAGCCTGCCCGCTCATCCGCGCGGCAAATCCTTGAATGTCGCCGAGATAAGTCAAGGCAACCGGCGAGGCGAGACGCGGGTCCGCGGCGCGTTCGATGCTGAATTTCACATCGCTGGCGGTGATTGCCCGGCCGTCATGGAATTTGGCGCCGCGACGGAGACTGAAGGTGTAGATACGACCGTCGTTCGAAACCGTCCACTTCTCCGCCAGGTCCGGCACCACCTCGAGCTTTTCGTTGAGGCTGGTGAGGCCCGAGAACAAGTGGACGACGTATTCGGCTTCGAGCGCCCCAGTGGTGAAGGCTGGATCAAGGGTGTCGAAGTTCCACAGGAACGTGCGCAGTGGCTGGTCGTCGGACCCTTGGGCGAAAGGGTTTGCCTGGCAGGCGACCATGGCGCCGCCGGCGGCGACCGCCACGAAGGCGCGTCCGAAGTCTCGACGCGTGCGCAAGGGCATCGCCCGACTATAACGCAGGAAGTCGGCACCCCAGATTGAGGGGCTCCCACGAGGGTCACGAACCGGTGCGGAAATCCAGGTGGCTGCGGCTCGCAGTCGGCTCGTCCTGACCTTGGTACTTGCTGCCGAGGTCGCCGGAACCGTAGGGGCGATCAGCGGCGGTGGTCATCTGGAGGAGTGAAAGCTGGCCAATCTTCATGCCGGGGTACAGGAGGATCGGCATACCGGCGGCGTTGCTCAATTCCAAGGTAAGGCGCCCCCGGAAGCCTGGGTCAACGTAGCCTGCCGTCGAGTGAATCACGAGTCCCAGGCGACCGAGCGAACTCTTGCCTTCGAGCCGGCCGACGACGTTGTCGGGAAGCTGCAGCTCCTCGTACGTGTTTCCGAGGCAGAACTCGCCGGGTTGCAGGACGAACGGTTGGTCCTCGGCGACGGTCACGAGTTCGGTCAGGCCGGGTTGCTCGGTTCGCGGATCAATGAATGCGTGACGGGTCGTGGCGAATACCCGGAACCGGTGCTCAAGCCTGAGGTCGATGCTCGATGGCTGGATCGACGTCGGGTCGAACGGGTCGATGCGCAGCTTGCCTGACCCGATGAGTTCGCGGATCGACCGGTCGCTGAGAACCATCGCGCCCCCTTTGGGCGTGGTGACGGCACCGATGGTGCCGGGCGGAAAGCGGTGGCGCGCCGGTGAGGGAGTTGCGCACAGGTCTCGCACCGCATAGATTGACGCCGACGCGCAGTATAGCGACCTGAACCGAGGGGCCACCCGACCGGGTGGTTGTGGCTATACTGCCCGCCGCTTGCACCCGGCGGAGACGACGGGCGGGCGGCGACCAGGTGATCTGGCGCACACCCGCGGAGGAACGTGATGCTTTCGGGACGCGGCGCATGGCGCATGCGGCCAAGCCGGACGAATGTGCCGGGCAGGTCGTCGGGCGTTCGTGCCCGAATGTGGATACACCGGGCAGTGGCCGTCGCGTTCGTCGCGTCGTCACTCGCGCCGCTCATCGACGCGCGACCTGCAGTCGCCACATCGGCCCCGCCGCAGGTCAGTGCTTCGCAGGGTCAGGCGCAGCCGCCGCCGAAACCAACAGTTGCGCCCTCGGAGAAGCTGTTCGAGGACATGCTGCCCGAGGACCTCGCTGGACAGCCGATCTACGCGGACCAGAAGGCTGAGTGGGACCGCCAGTACAAGGCGACCGTCGGGAAGCGGGTCGAGGTGAGAGCCGTCGACTACGTCGCGCACGGTGGTGCCGAGGGCCTCCGCGTCGAGCAAGGGTTTGAAGGCCGACCCGGGCCCACACTTGTCTGGGCGGAAGACGATGGCTGGGTTGAGTGGGAGTTCCAGATCCCGGAGACCGGCCTCTATGAAGTCACGATGGACTACTTCCCGATCAAGGGGAAGCGGGCGTCGGTGCAACGTGACTTCCTTATTAATGGGAAGCTTCCATTTCGTGAGGCGAAACGCGTCGTCTTCCAGCGAGTTTGGCGCGACTCTGGAGCGACCAACAAGGACAACCAAGGGAACGATGTCCGTCCTGCCCAAGTCGAGGCACCACGCTGGGAGACAAAGACGATTGAGGACGCGGACGGCCGGTATGACGCGCCGTTCCAGTTTCTCTTCGAGAAGGGGGCGCAACGCGTCCGCCTGAATACCGTCCGCGAGACGATCGCCATCGGCACGATCGCCGTGCACTCACCGGTGGTCGTTCCAAAGTACGCCGATCGGCTAGCGGCGTGGAAGGCCGAGGGCCTGAAGGAGATCAGCCTCAAGCAGGGGATCAAGGTCGAGGCCGAGAAGACCTTCGCCAAGTCCGACCCGACAGTGCGTGGCGAGGTCAACTTTGATGCTCTCGCGAGTCCGTACGCGAACGGATTGTTCGCACTCAATTCGTTTGGCTGGTGGCGGTGGCGCCTCCCGGGCCAGTGGGTTCGCTGGCAGGTGGACGTGCCGGAAGATGGCCTCTACCAGCTGAGCTTCAACATCTGGCAAGGCTGGGCGGGCCGACGACCCCGGTTGCGATCCCTCCGTGTCAATGGAGAGGTGCCGTTCGCCGAGTCGCGGACGATCCTTTTCCGGATGGAGCGTGACTGGCGCCTTGAGACGATGCGCGAGGAACAGCTGCCGGACGGCAAGCCATATTTCTACCACCTGAAAAAGGGCACCAACATCATCCAGATGGAGGTGACGCTCGGGTTCATGTCGGAGACGATGCGAGAGCTTGACCAAATGCTCTCCGAGATGAGCCAGATGAGCCGCGAGATGCTCATGATCACGGGTTCGCAACCCGACGTGAACATGGAGTGGGACCTGCACGAGAAGATTCCGACCCTCGTGCCGCGTCTGCAGAAATTGCACGACCGCCTTGAGGTTCAGGCGAGCCGAATGGAGGAGATTGGGCGCGCGAAGAACGACGCGTCCTCCGCGTTCCGCGTGGTCGAGGATCAGTTGCAGCGGATGATCGACAAGCCGGCGGAGATACATCGCCTGCTTGAGGACTTCATGCGGAGCCAGGGAATCCTCGCGACGTGGCTGCTCAACATGCAGAACCATCCGCTCGCCGTGGAATGGCTCATGGTGCACTCCGCGGACACCGCACTTCCACGGGTCCGGGCGAATGTCTTCGAGATGACGCTGGCGTCGATACTGACGTTTGCCTCGTCGTTCACGCGTGACTACACCGGCCTTGGCAGCAGTTATGGCGCCGGATCCGAAGGCGTGGTGCTTGATGTTTGGGTCGGTCGTGGCACCGAGTGGGGCCAGATCATGAAAGACATGATCGAAGACGACTTCACGCCGACGACGGGGATCAAGGTCAACGTGCACGTGATCCCCCCCGCAAGCCTCGGCGAAGGTGCCGGGTCGGTGCTGCTTCTCGCGACAACTGCCGGTGAGGCTCCCGACGTGGCCGTCGGGGTACCCAGCCAACTTCCGGTCGACTTCGCAGTCCGCAAGGGCTTGGTCAACCTCTCGACCTTCCCGGATTATCCGGACATCGCCAAGCGCTTTCGCGAGGGTGCGCTGATCCCGTTCAGGTACCGCGTGCCATTCACGAACGTGGAGGGGAACTGGGCAATCCCGGAGACCCAGGACTTCGCGATGACCTTCTACCGCACCGACATCCTGTCGGAACTGGGCATTAAGCCGCCTGACACGTGGGACGACCTGTATGAGGCGCTCCTGAAGCTGCAACAGAACGGGTTGGACTTTTACTATCCGCCGCCGACAGGGGTCGGTGTGACGGAAGGGGCGGTTGGGTTTACCCCGTTCCTCTTCCAGAATGGCGGCCAGTACTACCGGTGTGCGGATGGGTCGTGCCGTTCGGCACTGGACTCGTCTGAGGCGCTTGTTGGGTTCCAGGAGTGGACCGACCTCTACAGCAACTACAAGATTCCGCGCGAGGCGAACTTCTTCACGCGCATGCGGACGGGTGAGCAGCCGATTGGGGTTGCTGGATATGGCGTCTACATCGCCCTGTCAGTGGCGGCCCCCGAACTCACTGGTCGCTGGGAGATGCGCCCGATGCCGGGCCACAAGTGCGGGTCGATGACCTCGCTTGGGACGGTTGTACCGTGCCTTGACCCTCAGACTGGGCAAAAGGTCGCCGAGGGGTCGATCATCCGGGCAAGCGGCGGCACCGGCGCCAGCATGGTGATCTTTGAGCAGTCGAAGCACAAGGCGGAATCGTGGGAGTTCGTCAAGTGGTGGTCGTCGAAGGACTCACAGCAGCGCTTTGGGGGCGAACTCGAGGCCCTGATCGGCGTCGAGGCGCGGTGGAACACTGCCAACCTTGAGGCACTGCAAGCACTGCCGTGGCCTCGCCGGGACATTGCCAACATCATGGAGCAGTGGCGGTGGTTCCGTGAGCCCCCGGTTGTCCTCGGTGGGTACTTCACGGGGCGGCACGTGCTCAACGCTTGGAACAAGGTGGTCCTGCAGGGGATGAACCCGCGGGAGGCCCTTGAGGACGCGATTTACGACATCAACAAGGAACTCGCCAAGAAGCAGGAAGAGTTCGGCGTGAAGGTGGACAAGTCGATGTACCGCCGTGGCTAGCGACGTGACGACGGAGGGAAGCGATGGCGACTGACGCGTTCGTTCCACGTGGGCCGGCGCTGCAGGCGACCCCCCGTGGGGGCATTGCCCTGTTCTGGCAGAAATATGGCTCTTCGTACCTCTTCATGGCACCGTTCCTTGCGTTCTTTGTGGTATTCGTCATTGCGCCTGTCGTCACGGCCATGGCCCTCAGCTTCACGTACTTTAACGTGCTTGAGTCGCCGAGATTCATCGGGTGGAGCAACTACAAGTTGCTCTTCCTCGAAGATGATGTATTCGTGATTGCAATTGGCAATACGCTTAAGTTTGCGATTATCACCGGACCGATCGGGTTCTTCCTGTCGTTCATGTTCGCGTGGCTCATCAACCCGCTCAAGCTGAAGACCCCGCTCGCACTGTGCTTCTATGCACCGTCGATCACCGGAGCGGTCGCGATGGGTGTCGTCTGGAAGATTGTCTTCTCTGGCGACCGGTACGGCTACCTCAACAACTGGCTGCTTGGCATCGGTGCAATCGACGAGCCGTACATGTTCCTGGCTGAGCAAGCGGCAATCATGCCGGTGATCATGTTCGTTGCCCTCTGGATGAGCATGGGAACAGGCTTCCTCGTCTTCCTTGCTGGCCTGCAGACAGTCCCCACGGACCTGTACGAGGCAGGGAAGATGGATGGCATCAAGAATCCCCTGCAAGAGGTCTGGTACATCACACTACCCATGATCAAGCCGCAGCTCCTGTTCGGCAGCGTGATGGCGGTGGTCGCAGGCTTCTCGGTGTTTGAGGTGGCGACGAGCCTTGCCGGCCTGCCGAGCCCACTATATGCGGGGCACACCATTGTTGCGCACATGTACGATTTTGCGTTCATCCGCTTCGAGATGGGGTACGCGACCACGGTGGCGGTGTTCCTCTTTGCGCTGACGTTTGGCCTTGGCCGGCTTCTCATGCGCACGCTGTCCTCCAAGAACGAGTACTGACGCCGCGTCCATCCGGGGCTGGATTGCACCGGAGGCAGGGGGGCCCATGACCGCGATTGCGCAACGAGCGATCCCATACGATGACCCGCTGCCCCGCCTCTGGCGTGCCGTGCGGCGGGCGTCGCCTGCACCTTCCTACCTGTTCCTGATCCCAATGGCCGTCTTCTCGATGCTGCCGATCGTGTATGTGATCTCGACGGCGTTCAAGCCACTTGAGGAGTTGCTGCTCTTCCCGCCGCCGTTCCTGGTGCGGCGCCCGACGCTCGACAACTTTCAGGATCTGCTTCTGGCGACTGATGCGCTCTCAGTGCCCTTCACTCGCTACCTGTTCAACAGCGTTTTTGTCGTCGTGACCACAGTGTTGCTTCAGGTTCTGATCTGCTCGATGTGCGCCTACCCGCTGTCAAAGGCCCGCGTTCTTCCCGGACGGAACGTCATCTTCGGGTCAATCGTCGCCGCACTGATGTTTGCGCCGCAGGTGACGCGGATTCCGCAGTACCTAGTGGTCCAGAAGCTCGGATTGATCGACACGTACGGCGCACTCATTCTCCCGGCAATCGCGTGGTCGTACGGCCTCTTCATGATGAAGCAGTTCATGGACAACTCAGTGCCGAATGAACTGATCGAAGCCGCGCGTGTTGATGGCGCACCCGAGTGGACGATTTTCTGGAAGATCGTGATGCCGAACGTTGCGCCGGCGTGGAATACGCTGCTGATCTTTGGCTTCATTCAAATGTGGAACGACAGCTTCAGCCCGTTGGTCTTCACCCGGAGCGAGGCGATGAAAACCGTAAGCGTGGCGATGATCAGCTTGACGAACGGCCCTGCCGCCATCGCGCGCCAAGGTGCGCAGGCGGCGGCGGCGTTCCTGATGACCGCGCCGACAATCACGGTGTTCCTCTTGCGGCAGGCGAAGGTTATCCAGACGATGGCGCACTCGGGGATCAAGGCGTGAACGTGGCCGCACATCGTTGGAAGCGACGCCTCCGTGCGTGGGCCACGGGTGCCGGGGTGGCACTCGGAGCAATTGCGCTGACGCTAGTGCCCGGCACTGCGCAGATTGCGTCGGCCGATCGCGAGTACTCGTGGACGCTCGACAAGGACTCGCGGACGCTCGCGTCGCCGCTGCCGTACATCTACGACTTCGAGATTGACGGCATGTACCAGAAGTCGGGGACGTTGAAGAACCCGGCGGACATCTTCATTGACGCCCAAGGATTTGTCTGGATTGCGGACACCGGCAACAACCGGGTCTTGAAGTTCACGGCTGATGGCACATTTGTTGCCCAGCTGGGAACGCCGGACGGTCCCGCGAAGCTCAACGCTCCAGAGGGGATTTACGTGACTCCCCAGGGCGACATCTGGGTGGCAGACCGGGGGAACGGTCGACTCGTCCAGTTCACCGCTACGGGCGAGTTTGTCAAGCAGTTCGGCAAGCCGTCATCCAGGCTCCTTGCGGACGATCAGGTTTACCAACCGAACAAGGTGGTGATTGACCGACGGGGATACCTGTACGTGCTCAACGGTGGTGGTGACTTCCGTGGGATCTTCCTCCTGGATAGTGAAGGCACGTTCCGGGGCTTCTTCGGCGCTAACCGCCTGCAGTTCGACCTCGGTCGGCTCTTCATCCGCACGTTTACCACCGATACCCAGAAGAAACAGATCTCAAAGGTGCTGCCCACGCACCACGCCAACATGTTCGTCGACGAACGAGGATTCATCTATACGGTGTCGCCGCTCGGCGACGTTGACCAAATCAAGAAGTTGAACTCGATCGGTAATGACGTGTACACGAGCGGCAACCGCAAGTTCGGCGAGGTCGAGTGGCGTGCCGGCCAGGTTGTGAAGCCGCAGTTCGTTGACACCACGGTCGACTCGCAGG
>CAILQO010000153.1 GCA_903836285.1 uncultured Chloroflexota bacterium | reverse complement strand
GAACCGACCACCGGCCTGCTCGCCGCCGACGTAGCGAACCTCCTCGGCGTGTTGCACCGCCTCGTGGACGCCGGCAACTCGGTGGTGGTGATCGAACACAACCTCGACGTGATCGCCGGGTGCGATTGGGTAATCGACCTCGGCCCGGACGGTGGCAACGCCGGCGGCAGCGTCGTGGTGGAGGGTCCACCTGAGGCCGTCGCGTCGTGCGACGCCTCGCACACCGGGCGCTACCTCGCACGGATGTTCGCCCGCGAACAATGACCGGAGGCGACCATGGAACGTGCGGTCCCAATCCTGCCCGTCGACGATTTACACGCGGCGCGGGAGTTCTACGTCGACAAGCTCGGGTTCACGCCGACGTTTGAGAACAGCGACGACGGCCACTCGGGCATTCTCAGGATTGCCCGCGGCACCATCGCCATCACGCTCGACTGCCCGATGGATGGGCATGGGCGGAACGCGTGCGTCTCGCTCGAGGTCTCCGACGCCGACCGCTACTACCGCGAGTGGAACGCCCGCGTCACCTTCAGCCGCCCGCCGCACGATGAGCCGTGGGGCGCGCGCACGTTCGACCTGCAGGACCCCTTCGGCAACACGATCTTCGTGATGGGTCCGGCGTCGAACGCCGGGTAGCGCGCTCGGAGGCACCCCCACCCTCGGCAGACGCCTGTCACACGGCATGCCTGCCGCGTACCTTCGTCATTGGGAGGCGCGTGGTGTCCCTTTCCATCACGCACCTGCACCGGCGGCAGTCAGGGGCGTCCCCCTCTGCCCTGACCGCCGCCGGTGCCAAGCCCCCATGTCGGGCGACCGACCCAGCCGAGCGCATATCCCCAGCGCGATGCCTGCAGAAGGCACCATGCGATAAGTACGCGGCGTCGGGGGACGCTGTCATGGCGACCATGACGATCCACAACCTGGACGATGGCCTCAAGCTTCGGCTGCGGGTGCGCGCCGCCATGCACGGCCGCTCCATGGAAGAGGAAGCGTGCGAGATCCTGCGTCGGGCAATTGGGGGAGCTCACTCGCCGCGCGACATCGCCTCCGGGGTCGGCACACGCATCGCCAACCCAGATCGCGTCAACCTGCACCTGGCCGCACGTGAGGCGATACGCGACCCGTCCCCACCCGGAACACAGGAGTCTTCGCGGCGTGCGGGATTCAGGTGATCGATCCGTGGCGGTAAGTTCGCCGTGAAACGACTGCGTGCAAACGTGACGCGATACCGCATCCCGGACCGGGCTTCGTCACCCGAGGAAACGGGTGAGGGACGATGCGCAGGCGACAACTGCTCCGCGCGCGCATCCATCCGCGCCAGCAGTTGCGGGGTTCGGTGGGTTCCCTGGCAGACCCGAGGGTCAGGCTCGATCCGGCGGTCGAGGCGACCGGTGGGCACGCCACCATCGTCGGCCCGCCATCACCCCAAAGCGGGCAAGGATGCCTCAGGACCAGCTCCCCCGGCACCCTCATGCCGGGGCCGCCGCGACCCGCACCGTCCGCGGGCGGGCCACCACCGAGACCACCAACGCCGCCCCGGCGAGGCAGGCCGCCACGCCATATGCGAGGTGGAAGCCAGCCATCATCGCCTCGGGTGACGCCTGTGTCGCGGACGACACCTCGCCCGCCACGGCCAGCGTCCCCACCGACCACAACACCCCCGCGACCGTCTGGCCCAGCGACTGTCCAAGATTCCGGCTCAGCGCCTGAAACCCACCGACCAGCCCGAGATGCGACGGCGATACCGAGCTGAACATGGCGTTGCTGTTCGGTGAGTTGAAGAGGGCCAGCGCCACCCCCATCAGCACCAGCATCGCCGACACCGCCAGCGGGTGCGTATCGACCGCCAGCGTGGCGAGCGACGCCAGGACCGCCACCTCCAAGGTCAACCCCACCGCCGTGATCATGCGAGGCCCGGACCGGTCGGACAGCCACCCGCCCAGCGGCGCCATCACCATCATCGTCACCGGGCTGGCGATCAGGTAGAGGCCGGTCGTGTCCGGCGGTTCGTGCAGCACGTACTGGAAGTAGAAGGGCATCAGCAGCACGTTCCCGCTGATCGCCATGAAGCTCAGGAAAGCCGCCGCGACCGCCGTCGAGAAGCCCCGGTTCGCGAACATGGCGAAGTCGACCGTCGGTTGCGCCACTCGCCGCTCGACGACCACGAAGGCCCCACCCGCCACGACAGCAAGCGCGAGCAACCCGAGGGTTCCCGGGGCAAGCCATCCCGCCACCGACCCGCCGTTCAGCGCCAGCATCAGGCTTCCCGTCGCCAGCAGGAAGAGCGCCGCCCCGGCAAGATCGAAGCGCTGTCCCGGCTTGACCGGCGACCGCCGCAGCATCCACCAACCGGCAGGGGTCGCGATGGCACTCACCACGAGGATCGCCAGGAACGATGCCCGCCACCCGAACGCGGCGGTGATGAACCCACCCACGATCGGCCCCGTCAGTGCCCCGGCCGACACAAACGACCCGTTCAGCCCAAGGGCACGCCCGCGTTCGTTGGGCGGAAACGCTTGGGTGATCAACGCCCCGCTGTTCGCCTGCACAAAGGCGCCCCCGATCCCCTGGATCACGCGCGCCGCGATCAACCATGGAAGCGATGGCGCAAACGTGCAGAGTGCCGCCCCGATCGCGAAGACCACGAACCCGCCGAGGAACACCTCCTTGCGCCCGCGCATGTCGGCCAACCGGCCCGCCGGCAGCAGCAGCCCGGTGATGCACAGCACGTAGCCAAGCACCACCCACTGCGCCAGCACCAGGCTTGCCTCGAACTCGCGCGTCAGCACCGGCAAGGCGACGTTGACGATCCCATTCGACAGCGTTGACATGAAGATCCCGGTCCCCGCAACCAGCAGCACCTGCCACTTGTAGCCGGGTGGCGCCTCGCTGTCGCCCCCCACCGACCTCGCCTCACGCCTGGCCACCGCCACACCGTTGCCCATCCGGGTCACGTTCCCTCCGATGCGCGCGAGGGTATCGCGCCCGGTGCAGGGAGTCCGGGGGGAGGGCCGGTGCGCGCGCCGCGGAAGATCAAAGCCGCCGTTCGCCCCTGATACCGGCCCGGTGACCCCTCGGCTGCGGAATCCCGGGGCGCATGCCCTAAAGCATTTGCGGTTTTTGCCGAACATAAACCCGACGGGAGCGTCTGCCAAGAGGGGTTCGGCGCGGAAGCGTGCCGACCCACCGGATGCCAAGGATGGGCACCGGTCCGCTCCCCCACTGGAAGGATCCAACGCGATGGCTCTACGTATCAACTACAACTTCGAGTCGATCTCCGCGCAACGGAACCTCTCGGGGACACAGCACAGCTTCTTCCGCGCGATCGAGCAGCTCTCGAGTGGGCTGCGGATCAACAAGGCCGCGGACGACGCCGCTGGCCTCGCGGTCTCCGAGAAGTTGAAGAATCAGGTCCGCGGCCTGAACCAAGCACAGCGCAACGCCCAAGATGCCGTTAGCCTCCTGCAGACCGCCGAGGGCGCGCTCAACGAGACGCACAGCATCCTTGCTCGGATGCGTGAACTCGCGGTGCAGTCGGCCAACGACACCCTCACCAACGCCGACCGCCTGCACATCCAGGACGAGGTGAACCAACTCCTCTCCGAGGTCGATCGCATCGCCGCCGCGACGCAGTTCAACACCATCCCCTTGCTCAAGGGGGCTGGCAGCCCGGCGACGAGCATGCAGTTCCACGTCGGGCCAAATAACGTCACGACCGGCTCAGTCGATGAGATCAAGTTCTCGCTCGGCAACGCTGGCACCGGCGCCACCGATGGCGGCCTCGCGATCTCGACCCTCTCGACGGCGCAGTCGCTGACGACCCAGTCGGGCGCGAACGCGGCGATCAGCGTCCTCGACACCGCCATCGAGAGCGTCAGCACCCGGCGCGGGTCAATCGGCGCGATGCAGAACCGCCTGCAGAGCACGATCAACAGCCTCGGCGTCGCCTCAGAGAACACCGGCGCGGCCAACAGCCGCATCCGTGACGCCGATGTCGCCCAGGCCGTCTCGGAGATGGTGAAGAACCAGATCCTTCAGCAGTCGACCATGGCGGTCCTCGCGCAGGCCAACCAGGCCCCGCAGATGGCCTTGCAGCTGCTCAAGTAATCGAGGCATCGACCATCGCGCCGCGCCCTCAATCGGGTGCGGCCCAGATGCACCGCGGGGGGACGCCTGGCCGGGCGTCCCCCGGTCGTCGTCCCGGGGGCTACCCTCCGGTACATGAAAATCGAACGCATTGTTCCGATGGTTGCGGTGTCCGACCTGTCCCGCAGCGTCGACTTTTACCGCCAGCTCGGCTTTGCGGTCGACAATCGCAACGACGACTGGGGGTGGGCGTCGCTCCGCGCCGGCGCATGCCGCCTCATGCTCGACGTCACGACCAACGGCCATCCCGGCCCCGTGCGCCAGTCCATCATCTACCTCTACCCGGACGACCTCGAGGCGTACCACGCCGGTGCATGCGCGAACGGCCTTGACCTACCGGTGATCTCATTGACCTTCTACGGCATGCGGGAGTTCCGGTTGTCCGACCCGGACGGCAACCAACTGTGGTTCGGCCAGGAGCCGTCCAACCCAACCGGGTAACGTCGGGCCAGGTACGACCCGGTGCACGGTGGCATGGCCACCCGGTGCGAGTTACCGTACACCTGCCCAAACGACCTGTTCAGGGCCGACATTCGTCGCCACCGCCGGGATCACTGCATTGACCGCCACGCCCCTGACCAGAATCGCGCGCAAGATCACCCTCGTCCTGTTCGCGACGCAAAGCCTCGCTTCTGCCGGCTTCATCGCCGCGGCGGCGATCAACCCGATCCTCGGCGCAAAACTCGCCGCCGACCGCTCGCTCGCGACGCTGCCGACAGCGGGCTACCTTCTCAGCGGCGCCCTTGCTGCCCTGCTCTGGGGGCACCTGATGGATCGCATCGGGCGGCGGAACGGCATCGCGCTTGGCCTGCTCGCGGGCATGGTCGGCAATGTGGTCGTCCTCGGCGCGATCCAGCTCCGGTCATTCCCGATGGCAACCCTCGGCCTGATGGTGATGGGGGTGACGAACTCGGCTGTGCAGCTCGGGCGGTTCGCCGCCGCCGAGGTGAACCCACCCGACCAACGTGGTCGCGCGATCTCATACGTGGTCCTCGGCGGCGTCGTTGGCACCGTCCTGTCGCGCCTGCTTGCAGTGCCGGTGAGCGACTTTGCAGTCAGCATCGGCCTGGACGAACTCGCCGGGGCCTACCTGACGACGCTCGGCCTGTTCGCAGTCGCCTCGGTCCTGGTGATGGTCGGCCTGCGCCCGGACCCGCGCGACGTCGGCCGCGAAGTCGCCCTCCTCTACCCGCCGCCGACCCGTACCGGCGGCTCGAACCGCTCGCGCGCCGAAATCTTCACGCAGCCGGCGGCGGTCACCGCCGTCCTCTCGATGGTGCTTGGGCAAGTCGTGATGGTGGCCGTTATGGTCATCACGTCATTGCACATGGAAGATCACCAGCACAGCCGCAGCGACATCTACTCGGTGATCAGTGGGCACACCTTCGGGATGTTCGCGCCGTCGATCATCTCCGGGCGCCTGCTCGACACATGGGGGCGCGGTCGCATGATCCTCATCGGCGCAACGACCTTGCTGGTCGCCTGTCTGGTGGCCCCGCTCTCGCCACAGGTGGTGCCGCTCGGGATCGCCCTCTTCCTGCTCGGCGTCGGGTGGAACTTCTGCTTCGTCGGCGGCTCGACGTTGCTCTCCGACCAGCTTTCGCCAGCGGAACGGTCACGCACGCAGGGCACGAACGACCTGTTCGTGGGACTGGCCTCGGCATCGATCAGCCTCGGCAGCGGGTTCCTGTTCGGCGCGATTGGCTACGCCGGGATCACGGCCATCGCCGGTGGGTTGGCCCTCATCCCGTTGGCGATGACGGTGAACTTCATGCGCACGAGTCGGGTCGCCGCCGCGGCGTAGGGAGCGTCCTCGGGCCAACTGCCACGCGCCGCCAAGAGGCACTCGACCGCTGCCGCGCCACCAAGTGCAGCGCAGCCTCCACGATGCGTTTACCGTTCCGCAAGACAATCTCCGTGGTCGGTGGCACTCGCCCGAGCGCCGCCGTGCACCACGGTCGGCGCCTTACCCCACCAACACCTTCACCTCGCCCTTGACGACCTTGCCCATGGCGTTCCGTGGTAGTGCTTCCACGAACACAATCCGACGCGGCTTCTTGTACGCCGCAAGGTTCTCACGGCAAAACTCCACCAACGTCGGCGCGTCGACCTCCGGCACGCCCGGACGACGTACGACCGCCGCCACAATCTGCTCCCCGAACTCCGCGTCCGGCATCCCCACCACGCCCGCATCAGCCACGCCCGGGTGCGCCATCAGCACCTCTTCAACCTCGCGCGGGTACACGTTGTAGCCGCCGGTGATGATCAGCTCCTTGGCGCGCCCGGTAATCGTCACGTACCCGTCGGCACTCGCGCGCCCAAGGTCGCCGGTGTTGAACCACCCATCGGCATCGAACGCCTCGGCGGTCGCATCTGGCCGTTCCCAGTACCCCGCGAAGACGTGCGGGCCGCGCACCTGAATCTCGCCGTCCACCTCCGGTGCAACTGACACCCGCGACCGCACGTCCACGATCCGCGCCTCCTGCCCGGGGAACGGCGCACCGACCGTCCCCGGCCGCCGTTCACCGTCGTACGGGTTGGTCAGGTTCATGATCGTCTCGGTCATGCCGTACCGCTCGAGGATGGCCTGCCCAAAGGTCGCCTCGAACTCCCCAAACACCTGCGCGCTCAACGGCGCCGACCCCGACACATACAACCG
>CAILQO010000152.1 GCA_903836285.1 uncultured Chloroflexota bacterium | reverse complement strand
GGCCCGGCGCTTGAGGGGCGGGTGTTCGTCTTCAACCCGGTGACCGAGAACTACGGGTGGGTGAACCTTGCCGAGGTCGTGACCATCGACGGTTCGCCGGTTGGACAACCTGCACCGGTGAACCTGCCCGCGACGCCAGCAAAGCCAGAAGCGCCGGCCGCACTTCCGTCGTCGGTCAAGACCATCTCGGCGACCGTCCACGTGTACGCGCATGAGGGGCCGGCGGCCATCGACTTCGGCCTTGTCGGCCCGTCGGGGACGGCGCTGACGGTGATTGGCCCGGCGCTTGAGGGGCGGGTGTTCGTCTTCAACCCGGTGACCGAGAACTACGGGTGGGTGAACCTTGCCGAGGTCGTCACCTTGGAGGGTGTTCCGGTCGGTGGCACAGCGTCCCCGGCTTCACCGGAGCCCAACAAACCACCCGTACCGGTCACCGGCGACGTGGTCACGCTACGCAATGGTGTGCGCCTGTGGTCGAACGCAACCTCGACGGCGGTGGACTTCGGCGAGGTCGGGCCGGAGGGGACGCGCCTGACCCTCGCCGGACCACGCGAGGGGCCCCGCGCGCTGGTGTTCAACCCGAAGACCGAGAACTACGGGTGGATTGATATTGCATCGATCTCCGCGCCACAACGCTAGGCGTCCGAGAGCTCGTCGAGGGTCATCGCAAACCCGGGCGCGAAGTGCGCGACAAAGTAGTCGACCTCGGGCATCGCCAACGCCTTCACCGATGACTCAAGCTGCCGGCGCGCCACCGCAAACTCGGGGTTGCCCAAGGCGACCTCCGAGATGCACTTGAGGTACGCGTCGACCTTGTCGGCTGCCTTGACCCAAAGCCACGCCGCCTCGTCGCCCGGCGATGGTGCGATCAACGCACGGTAGGCATCGCGCAACGCGGGTGGAGCCTTTGCGACGAGTTGCTCCGCCGCGAGGCACTCGAGTTCACGCAGGCTTTCGAGCACGCGTGGGTTGTGGTGCTTCACCGGCGTTGGGATGTCTCCCGTAACCACCTCGGTGGCGTCGTGGAAGAGCGCCAGGACGACCGCACGCTCGACCGGCACGTCGCTGCGTCCAAACACCTCCCGGGCAATCGTGCCGAGGGCGTGCGTGACGAGCGCAACCTGGTAGGTGTGCTCCGCAACGTTCTCTGGGATGGAGCTACGCATGAGCCCCCATCGGCCGATCAGGCGCAGGCGGTACAGGTAGGCGAACAGGGGCGAGGGCGTGGGCGCACCGGCAGGCGTGTCGCTCATCGGCGTGCCACCAGGGCGGCGCAGGCCTCGCCCGCAAAACCAGGGCCCCGGTAGACGACGCCGGTGTACGCCTGCACCAGGACGGCACCGGCGTCAAGGCGCGCCGCCACGTCGTCCGGACCCATGATTCCACCCGCGGCGACCACGGGCAGGCGCGCGCCCGCCTCCCGGACGAGCCAACGAAGCACCTGCGTCGCACGGTCCCGGAGGGGTGCACCGCTCAGGCCACCGGTTTCGTGGCTGTTCGTCGAACGCAGCGCTGGGCGCGCCAACGTGGTGTTGGTCGCGATTAACCCGTCGATGCCGGCATCGAACGCCGCGCCGACGACGTCCGCCAAGCCCGGTTCGTCGAGGTCGGGCGCAAGCTTCACGAGGATTGGTATCCGTCGCCCCATCCTCGAGCGGACGAGGTCACGACGGGCCACGACCGTCGACGCGAGGCGGGTCAGGTTGTCGCGCGACTGGAGGGCACGCAGGCCGGGGGTGTTGGGCGAACTGACGTTGATCACGGCGTACCGTGCCAAGTCGTGCAGGGCGTCAAAGGTTGCGACGTAGTCGCGCGCGGCCTCCTCCACCGGGGTCGCGGCGTTCTTGCCGAGGTTGATGCCCAACACGGCGCCCCCCGGCAAGCCATGGCGCCACGGCCAGAGGTGATTGCGCGCAAGGGTGGCCCCACCGCTCGGGAAGCCCATGCGGTTGACCAGTGCGTCATCCTCGGGAAGCCGGAACATCCGTGGCTTCGCGTTTCCCGGCTGCGCCCTCGGCGTCACCGTGCCGACCTCCACCATGCCGAACCCGATGGCGGCGAAGGCGGCGGGCGCATCAGCATCCTTGTCCAGTCCGGCGGCGAGGCCGACGGGGTTTGGGAAGCGCAAGCCGAACGCCTCGACAGCGAGGCTTGGGTCCCGCGTTGCGAACAGGCGGTCGAGCATGGCCAAGCCAAGACCCAGCGGTAGCCGTTGGGCAAGGCGCAAGGCTTGGAGGCCCAGACGGTGTGCGTCCTCGGCCGGGAGCGAGAAGAGCCACGGTCGTACAGCGCCGTAGGCGGCCACCGCGAACGGGGATGCCACGCGTTACGAGGTCCCGCGCGCGGCGGTTGCCGAGGCAAACGCGTCGCCGTACTGCCGGCGGTAGTACTCGCGAAACGCACCAGATTTGATCGGGCGCCACCAGTCCTCATTCGCCTCGTACCACTTGACGGTGGCGTCGAGGGTCGCTTCCAGGTCGTACTCGCGGCGCCACCCCAGTGCGCGCAGCTTCGTGCTGTCGAGGCTGTACCGGAGGTCATGGCCCGGTCGGTCAGCAACGAACTGCACGAGCGACTGCGGGCGGTCGAGCCGCCCAAGGATTGCGTGCGCCAGTTCGACGGTGTTCAGGGCATCCTCGCTGCCGACGTTGTACGCCTCGCCAGCGACGCCCCGGTGCAGGATGAGGTCGATGGCCGCCGCGTGGTCATCCACGTAGAGGTAGTCGCGGATGGCGGTCCCCTGGCCGTAGACCGGGAGCGGCAGGTGGTCGATGGCGTTGGTGACGAAGAGTGGCGTCGCCTTCTCGGGGTACTGGTACGGGCCAATCGTGTTCGACCCACGCGTGACGATCACCGGCAGGCCGAAGTTCGTGAAGTAGGAGAAGGCGAGCAACTCGGCCCCCGCCTTGCTCGCGCTGTAGGGGTTGCGCGGCTTGGGTGGGGTCTCCTCGGTCGCCGCGCCGGTCGCCACGTGGCCGTACACCTCGTCGGTGCTGACGTGAACGAACCGTTCGACGCCGGCCGCCCGCGCGGCACGCAGGAGCACGTTCGTACCCAAGACGTTGGTTCGCACAAACACGTCCGGGTCGGTCAGTGAACGATCGACGTGGCTTTCGGCGGCGAAGTTGACGACTGCGTGCGCGCTGGCGACGACCGGCGTAATCGCCACGTCGTCGCCGATGTCCGCCTGCACGAACCGGAACCGGGGATTCTCCCAGACCGGTGCGAGGTTTGCAAGGTTGCCGGCGTACGTGAGCTTGTCGATGACGGTGACGCGGGCGCCGGGGTGGTTGGCGATGTAGCGTCGCGCAAACGCACTGCCAATGAAGCCGGCGCCTCCCGTGACGACGATGTGCGCGTGGTCGGAAAGGTGGGTGCCGGTTGCGCCGGTGACCATGCGGTCCCTCCTGCGGCGGGCCCGAGGTCGGCCCCGTGGATGTGTGGCGAGGCGGCCGCGGCGCGGGCGACGCGGGGAACCTCTAGCCTCAACGGACCGGCTTGGCCACCCGGTGGCGGCGACTGGGCACGGGACGCACCCGGTGCCGCATCCTTAGCCCGACGTGATCGACTTCGACGGCGCGGCCGCCTCAAGCGCGGGCGACCGTGCACCCGGTGTGCCGTTCAGGATCCCTGCGCCGCTGTCCCCGCTCAGTTCGCCCCCGATTGACGTGGGCACGTACCCAGCGCGAAGCGTGGAGGCGGAGGATTACGCCCGACGGATTGGCAACTGGGGTTCGGCGGCCCGTGACATTGGCGACCAATGGGAGGACGTCGGCCTCGAGCGTCTCCGGCGCCGGTTGCCTTGGACACTCCTTGCGGGCGGTGGGCGCGCGATGCGCGTCGACCGCGTGATCCGCATCGACAGCGGCGAGGCCGGCACCGCCCTGCAACGCGCGGGGGTCTCCGCCCCCGATCTCGTCTTGATCGGAACCCTCCAGACCGGGTCCGGTCCTCGCGTCGCCGTGCGAGCTGCTGACCTAAAGGTGAGCCTCGACACCGCCGAGCGCCCCCAGACGGCGCCGGCGCGCCTGCAGAACGCGTTTGCGCGCGTTGCTGAGACCATGCCGCTTGCGCGGGAGGCAATCCTCGACGAGGCGCGCCGCCAGGATGATGGCGAACCGATGGCGGAGCAGACAGTCGCGCGGGCACTTGCCGGCGACTGGGACGAGTTTGCCCTCGTGGAGGGCCTGTTCGTTGCGCCGGACACCGGTTTCAATCGGTGGTTCCTGCAGGAGATCGAGCACCGGCGTCGGACCGGCCGGGGTGGGCCTCGCTTGCCCTTCCGTGGGCGCCGTCGGGACGAGGAATCGGTCGATGGCGCGGTGCCGGGGTTGCCGGCGCACCTCGAACCGGTACCACCCGGCGAGTTCCTCGGCAACCTTGCCGGGTGGCCCGAGGCGGGTGTGGTCGCACGGCTTGACGGCGTCGATCTGGGTGGAGTTGACCCGTCGATCGCCGAACGGTGCTGGCGCGTCGGGAACGGCTTGCGCGGTGCCCTGCTTGCGATCCGGCGCCGCTTGTTCGAACCCCCGGCGGAGTTGCGGGACGCTTCCGGCCGACCGGCGAACGTGGTGCCGATCCTTTCCCGGGTCGCTGCGCGAGAGTCTGGTCGTTCCGGTGCGCTGGTGCGGGCCGTGGCCGATGCGCTCGATCGGCGGCGCGCAGCGTGGGAGGACGAGGCACGTGTCCTCAGCTTCCCAGTCGGGTACGACACTTGGGCGACGTGGTTCGCCGGCGCGCGTCAAGAGGAAGCTGGATCCGACCCGCTTGACCCCGCCATCGCCGACGCATTGGCGTCGCTGGGCGCCGACGGGAACGACGCCGACGACGGTGTGCGGCGGGCCTTTGCGCGGTCGTGCCGGACCGCCCATCGCGTTGCCACCCAACGCCATCGGGCGCGCGTCGTCGTTGCGGCGCGGGCGGCCTACGATGCTGGCCTGGACGAGGCGGCCACCCTTGAGCTGGTCCGGCAGCGCCATGAGGAGTGGGTCAGTGCCGTGCGGGCCGACGCTTCCGGACCCGACGTGGATGCCATGGGCGAGTTGCCGAGGGCGTAAGGCGGCTTAGCGGCGCCGCGACGCGGCTTGACCGCGGTCCCTTCGATTTGCGCCGCGCGCTGGCGGACGGGCTTCGCCAACGGTGGGTACCGGGCGCCCCGTTGGCGCGGGTGGGGCCGCCGGCGCGACCCCCAAGCCGACGCGGGTCAACCACGCACCGAGAAAGGTGGCTGCGACTGCCGTGATGGCGCCCCCGCCAATCGTGGTCACGAACACCAGCAACCATGTACCGGAATCTTCCGGGGCGATCCCTGCCTGCCGGCCGATGCCGGAGAGGCCAAGGGCCGAGAAGCCCGCGAGCCACGCGCCGGTCCCTGCGAAAAGGTCGGGCAGGCCAAGGTTGGCGCCGCCGACGCTGGCGTGGCCACCGGGCGCCGAACGGCCGCGGTAGCGCCACCAAAGGTCCATCGCGACTGCGCCGTACGCAACCGCCATTGCGGTCGCGATTGAGGGCCCCGGTGGCGCCTGCAGGCGGCCGGCTACTGAAGTGGCCGCCTGGACGATCATGCCGACGGCGGCGACCGCTGAGGCGGCCCCGATCCGGCCGGTGACGACGCGCGCGACGATGCCGTGCATGATGCCGACCACGACGGTGATCAGCGGGTACGCCCATGCCGGTCGAAGGGCGAGGAAGCCACCCGGGGCACGGTCGGCCGCAGTCGACCAGTCCCACTCGGTCGTACCAACTTGCAGGAGTGCCAACTGGCTCGTGGCCAAGATGCCGATGGTCAGTGCGTCGGCGCGCCACCCGAGTTGGGTCGCGCGTGCACGACTGAGGGCGACCCCAGCCATGAGCACGGCGGTCGTCGTCGCCGCGAGGAGGACGTGCGGGAGGCTCCACGCCGTGAGGTCCGGGCCGATGATCTCGTGCCAGATCAGGTCGGACGGGATCGATGCCATCTGGAAGGAGGCGGTGAGCCCGAGGAACGCAATCGCCGGTTCAGCGCGAAATCGTTCGCGGATCGGCACGTGGGCGGTCGCTTGATCACCCGTCGCGACGCGCAGTCCGGCGGCGACCGCAAGGCCGGCTAGTGCGAACGCGAGATTCAGGCCAAGGGCGGCGTACATCATCAGGTGCGGGGGCCAGAGGAAGTCCTCGCCAATCCCGCCGTACATGCGATGCCAGAGCTCGTCCCATCGCGCACCGACCGTGAACAGGGCGCCGCTAGCGAGGACGAGGGTGGCGACGAGATGGCGCGCCTGAGGCGCCGACCGGGTCCGCACGGGTCGGTAACTGGGCGGTAGCGGGGCAAGCAGCAGCCACCATCCGGCCCCGAGAAACGCGACGACCAGGATCCCGAGGGCGACCCAGCCTTGCCACTCCGGTACGGCAGTCATCGTGTTCTCACGCGTATTGTCGACGGACGGGACGTCAGGCGTGCGACGCCAGGAAGGGCGACACCTGGCCGATGAACGCATCGAAGCGCTCACGCCGGATGTTGTGCCCCGCGCCCGGAACGTGTGCGACCGCCAGCGTGGGGCAGATGCCCTTGGCGACGTCGGCTGCCCCCGCAGTCACAATGCCGTTCCCCAATGGCGGGGCGTCCGCGGTGACGAGGAGGACAGGCACTCGGGC
>CAILQO010000151.1 GCA_903836285.1 uncultured Chloroflexota bacterium | reverse complement strand
GGTGCTTCGCGATCCACGGGCCGTTGGCGCGCTTGTCGCGGTGGTTGTGGTGCTGGCGCTGGCGCAGAATCTCGTGATCTTCCTTCAAGGCGGTGCGGGACCGTACGCCAACCTCCGGCCGGTGTTTAAGGTCGTTGCGGTCCTGGTCGCCTGCGTGGCTGGCGATCGGATCGGTAATGTCAGGATTCTCGGGTGGACCTCGATTGCGTCACTTTTGTGCCTCGCTGTCGCACGGCTGACGCCCGTAAGCGAGGTTTCCGCGCTGCTGGTAGTCGTCGCGGAGGCATCGTTGGTGGGCGGCATCCCTCTCACCGTGCTCGTCGCACAGGACCTCCGTTGGGTAAGCCGAGCGCTCGTGACCGGCCTCGTATTTGGGCTTCGCTATTGGTCTGAGTACCTGGCAATCATCGTCGTCGCGCTTGGCATCAGTGATGGCGGCGCGGCTTCACCGACATCGTCATCGATCGACACCCTTGTGGTGGTGTCCGGAATGCTGATTGCGGTCGGTTACCTGATGATCCGGGTGTTCGATCGGCTCGCCCCGGCACCAGAGACCGAGGATTCGCTGCATGGACCATGAGTTCGACTACAGGTCGGCAACACTTGCTTCCGGGCGCGGTTCCCCAAACTCGATTCCAAGCGTCTGGACCTCCCGGTACGGGAGCAGCCAAACCATTGATTCGTCATGTAAATCCACGACCTGGATGCGGTTGCCCCACGGGTCTTCAAAGTCGCACCTGCTGAACCCTTGATCGTTGACGTGCAGACCGTATTGCTCCCTGAGCTTCGTCTTCACTGCATTGATCTCGGCTTCGGTCTTCACAATGAACCCAAAGTGCGCGGCCCGACCGCGCGCAAGCCGCTCGACCTCGAAAATCGCGAGGAACTGGTGTTCGCCAACTTGGCACCAAGCGGCACCCTCGCCGCCCTTGAGCATTTTGAGTCCGAATACGTCCTCATAGAATGAAACCGTTGCCGTCACGTCATCCGTCTCGATCGCAACGTGGTTGATTCCGAAAACTTGAACTGTCGCCATTTTGTCCTCCGTGTTTGGTTGCGCCTTGCGGCGCGTCCGGGCAAGCATATGAGACCGGCGGTGCCGCGTATCTGGCCGCGGAGAGGTGTGGTCGCTATACTGACCGATGGTTCGGCGCCTTGTCGTTGAGTGACACCATAGCGAGGTGTTGCTTGTGATTAGGAGCCGACCGACCTACCCGAGAGTTGGGGTGTCGATGGAAGAGTCAGAGCGTCTCCGCCTGAGCGCCGTGGGCGGCGACGACGTTGAAAGCACGGCCGATCTGGGAGATGATGAACCAGAGAGCATGCAGGCCATTCTGGACTCGCTTGGCGAGGTCAAGGATGTTCGGCGGGGCTCGGTTGTTGATGGGGTGGTGGTGCGTGTCGATCCGGAGGAACTCTTGGTCGATATCGGACTGAAGTCCGAAGGGGTCGTCTCCACCAGAGAGGTCACCGCGATTGCCGAGGACCTCGGCAGGAAGCCCGTCGCCGGTGACAGCCTCCTTGTCTATGTTGTGGCGACGGAGAGTCCCGAAGGGCATCCCATCCTTAGCTACAAGCGAGCGGCTTCCGAGCGGTTCTGGCGCAAGGCCCAGCTGCAGGTGCAGCAGGGCGAAGTGATCGAGGCGCGTGTCCTTGAGGCGAACCGTGGTGGCGTGGTCGTTGACTACGGCAGCCGAGCGTTCGTACCCATCTCGCAGCTGTCAACCGTCACGCGCGTGGGCGACTCCGAGGAGGAGCAGGCCCAGGTTGAGGCCCAATTGCAGTCGCTCGTCGGCCAGATCCTCCGCCTGAAGGTGATCGAGGCGGACCGCCGGCGCAACCGCCTGATCCTCTCCGAGCGCCAGGCGAACCGTGAGTTGCGTTCGCAGCGCCGGGACACGTTGATCCAAGAGCTTGAGGCAGGCCAAGTTCGGCGCGGGCGTGTCAGCAATGTTGCGAGTTTCGGCGTTTTCGTCGACCTTGGGGGCGCTGACGGCCTTGTGCACATCTCTGAACTGTCATGGGCGCGGGTCAAGCATCCGAGTGAGGTCGTGCGTCCGGGTCAAGAGGTGGAGGTCTTCGTGATCTCGGTCGACCGCGACTCGAGAAAGATTGCACTGAGCTTGCGCCGGGCAGCCGAGGACCCGTGGGATCGCGTCGACGAGGACCATCCGATCAACTCGATCGTCGTTGGTGAAGTGTTGAAGCAGGCCCAGTTCGGCGTGTTCGTACGCCTCGATGAGGGCATCGAAGGCCTCGTGCACAGCAGCGAGATATCTCCTCAGGACCGACGAATCCTGCAGGAGGGCAATCGGGCCGCCTTCCGTGTGATCTCGATCGAGCGCGACCGCAGGCGCCTTCGTTTGGTTCCTATCGGCGAGCCTGGCGACGGCACCGACTAGCATCACCTTTCGTCTCCGCACATGCAGGCGCTACATGTCCCCAGATGGGCAGACGTGTAGCGCCTTGTTCCGTTTCCCGAAGTGGCGGCCCGCCGCTGCTATACTCTGGCGCGCGGGCAGGCTTGCCCGTCCCGCGTTGGGGAGTGTCGATGAGCGACCGTTTCGACAAGTTCACCGAGCGCGCGAAGAAGGTGCTGGTCCTCGCGCAGGAAGAGGCGCAGCGCTTCAACCACAACTACATCGGCACTGAGCACCTGCTCCTCGGCTTGGTTCGGGAAGGCGAGGGCATTGCCGCCAAGGTTCTCTCGAATCTTGGGGTGGAGCTCCAGAAGGTACGGAGCGCGGTCGAGTTCATTATTGGGCGCGGGGATCGCATGGTCATCGGCGACATTAGCCTGACCCCGCGCGCCAAGAAGGTCATCGAACTCGCCGTGGAAGAGGCTCGGCGTCTCAACCACAACTACATTGGCACTGAGCACCTACTTCTCGGGTTGGTGCGCGAGGGCGAGGGGATCGCCGCCGGAGTGCTTGAGAGCCTCGGGGTCAACCTTGAGAAGGTGCGTGCTCAGGTCATCCAGGTCGTGAACCAGTCGGGTGCCGCTGCACCTGCCGAGGGCAAGCAGCAATCGCGCACCCCCACCATCGACCAGATGGGGCAGGATCTCACGGCGATGGCCCGCGCTGGGAAGATCGATCCGATCATCGGCCGGGAGAAGGAGATTGAGCGGGTCATCCAGATCCTCAGTCGCCGGACAAAGAACAACCCAGCTCTGATCGGTGAGCCAGGTGTGGGCAAGACTGCGATCGCCGAGGGGCTTGCGCGTCGCATTGTGTCTGGCGATGTACCGGACACACTTGCGAATAAGCGGTTGGTGACACTCGACATTGGCTCCCTCGTGGCCGGGACGAAGTACCGAGGGGAGTTCGAGGAGCGCCTGAAGAAGGTCGTTGAGGAGATCAAGCAGTCGGGTGACTGCATGCTCTTCATTGATGAGTTGCACACGCTCGTGGGCGCGGGTGCCGCTGAGGGCGCGGTCGACGCAGCGAATATCCTTAAGCCATCGCTTTCACGCGGCGAATTGCAGGTAATCGGTGCGACGACGCTCGACGAGTACCGCAAGTACATCGAGCGCGACAAGGCGCTCGAACGGCGATTCCAGCCGGTTCAGGTTCGCGAGGCGACTGTCGAGGAGACGATAGAAATCCTCAAGGGCATCCGATCGAACTACGAGCAGCATCACCGGGTCACGATCACCGACGATGCCCTGAAGAGTGCTGCCGAGATGGCTGGCCGGTACATCACCGACCGGTTCCTTCCGGACAAGGCGATTGACCTCATCGACGAAGCGTCCTCCCGTGTGCGGATCCAGCGGGCCACCGCCCCGAACTCCCTCAAGGAGGCGATGCGTGACCTGGATGCGGTCCTCAAGGAGAAGGAAGCCGCAATCGAGGGCCAGAATTACGACGACG